>JAJZGD010000197.1 GCA_021804985.1 Planctomycetota bacterium | reverse complement strand
ATCCCGACGCAATAACCAAAATCACCCTTATCGCCAAAGAACCGAATCTCAAAGGCCTGGTCGTATGCCCGGCGGCACAGGACATCCATCCCTGTGACACTCAGGCGATGGAGGTTTACGAGGCCGCCGCCCACCACCGCCTGCCGATTATTTTTTCTGCCGGCCCGAACCTCAGCCCCGGCGTAAAATTGCAATATGCGCGGCCGGAGCTGCTGGATGAAGTGGCGCGGGCCCTGCCGGAATTGCGAATTCTCATCGCGCAAGTGGGATATCCCTGGCTGGACGAAACGTTGGCCGTTCTGCAAAATCATAAGCACGTGCATGCGGAAATTGGTGCCCTGCTGCGTCGGCCGTGGATCGCCTATGATGCCCTGCGCCGCGCCTGGGAGATGGGGGTAATTGACAAACTGCTTTTCGCCAGCGACTTTCCGTTTTCAGCCGCCGCCGATGCCATTGAAGCGCTTTTCAATGTTAACCAGCTCGCGTCCGGCACGGCGCTGCCGAAGATTCCTCGCCCGGCTTTAGAGCAGCTCGTGGAGCGCGATGCGCTCGGGCTGCTCGGCATCGAAATGCCAAAGGCCGGGGTTCTGGCCAATCTGCCGCGCTCGCGACGGGTCGGACGGACGAGTTGATCGGGTCTGCCTGGGGGTGATATTTGCATCCTGAAAGTATTGGTATTATTGGCGATGGCGCCATGGGCACGTTGTGCGCCCAGATTGCAGCCAACAACGGCTTTACTGTGCGGCTATGGGGCCGAAATCCTCAGCGGATCGCGGAACTTACCAAAACACGCGAGAACAAGGCATATTTGCCGGGCGTGCAGCTACCGCAGGGCATTGAGTTTACCGGTGATTTGCCAGCCGTGATCCGCGAAGCGGACGTGCTGGTTTGCGCCGTACCAACCCAGCATTTGCGCAGCGTGCTGCGCTCTGCAACAGCGGCGCCCCAACCCGGAACGCCCATTATCAGTGTCGCCAAAGGGATCGAAAACAGTACCCTGCTTTGTCCCAGCGAATTAATAGCCGCCATCTGGCCCGGGGCCCGCGTGGGGTGCATTTCCGGCCCGGCCATCGCGCGGGAGATTGCGGTAGCGCTGCCGGCCACGATTGTCGCGGCATCGGTGCATGAGGCGCTGCTGGCGCTGATGCTTCGGCTATTTACTACGCCGTACCTGCGGGTGTATTCCAACGCGGATATTCGTGGCGTGGAACTGGCCGGGGCCACCAAAAATGTCATCGCCATTGCTGCGGGAATTTTAGATGGCATTGAGGCGGGTACAAATGCCAAGGCATCGCTGATGACGCGGGGATTGGTGGAGATTACGCGACTTGGCGCGGCGCTGGGGGCGGCAAATGAAACTTTCAGCGGCCTCGCGGGGATGGGAGATCTGGTAACGACCTGCTTTGCGCCGGAAGGGCGCAACCGGCGCTTCGGCCAGCTGATCGGCTCGGGGCTGTCCACGGAGGAGGCACTCGCCCGCTCCCGCGGTATCGTAGAGGGTGTGCCCACGACTGAAAGCGTCATCGATCTCGCCCGCCAGTACACCATCGAGATGCCGATCAGCCAGTGTCTCTTTCAGGTGCTATTTGAAAGAAAAAGCCCCCGCGCCGCCATCGCCGACCTCATGCGGCGGCAACCCCGGTACGAAGGGATTTCAGATACTCACTCGGCGCCCCCGCCGGCCACAAATGCCTGAATCCGGTTCAGTCCTTTGTCAATTTGCGACAGGCTGGTGGCAAAGCTTAAACGGATATGATCATCAAACCCAAAATCGTTCCCCGGCACCACCGCCACGTGGGCTTTCGCGAGCAGCAGCCGCGAAAAATCAATGGCGTCACGGCAGATTTCTCCGGCGGGCCCGAGCGGCTTATGGAGCAGGCCGCCAATGCTCGCAAAACAATAAAATGCCCCGGTGGGGCGAACGCACGTGATGCCATCAATCGCGTTGAGGCGTTTGTACATATGCGCTCCGCGCTGTTCAAAAGCGGTTCGCATGGTTTGAATTTGCACCTCGTTGGCGGGATCCGTGAGCGCACTAACAATCGCAGGCATGCAAAAGCTGGTGATGTTACTGGTCATCTGGCTTTGGAGTTTATTCATGGCACCGATAAGTGCCGCAGGGCCGGCGGTGTATCCAATGCGCCAGCCGGTCATCGCGTAGGTTTTGCTCAGGCAATTGCAGGTGATTGTCCGGTCTTTCCACACATCCCAATTCAGGCTCGCCCATGAACAGGTCGTTTGCCCGTTAAACAGCAGTCGTTCGTAAATTTCATCGCTGCACACCATTACCTGCGGATGGCCTTCCAACGCCTTGGCCAATGCGGCAAGTTCCTGCGGGTGATAGGTATGGCCGCCCGGGTTGCTCGGTGAATTGATAATCACCATGCGTGTGCGCGGCGTGATGGCGGCGGTTAGCTGCGCTGGCGAAACCTTAAAATCATGTTCCGGTTTGCCATGCACAAATATCGGCACACCTCCGGCGAGTTTGACCATCTCCGGATAACTCACCCAATAAGGTGCGGGAATAATCACCTCATCACCGGGGTTTAACGTGGCCATGAACGCCACGTATAGCGAATGCTTGCCGCCGACTGAAATCAGCACCTCTTCCGGCGAATAATCGAGGCGGTTAAACCGGCGAAGTTTTTCGGCAATCGCGGTGCGAGCCTCCGGGGTGCCGGCGGTGGGTTCATATTTGGTCTTGCCACTTCTAAGTGCCGCGATGGCGGCCTCTTTAATCGGATCGGGTGTGTCAAAATCGGGCTCGCCAGCGCCAAAGCCGACCACATCCACCCCCTGCTTTTTCAGGGCGTTGGCCTGGGCCTGCACGGCCAAAGTAATCGATTCGGAAATGACATCGAGGCGACGGGCAATCTGCATTTTTTACCTCCACCGCGATTGCGGCTCCATCGGCACGCCATCAGCGGCCGGGCATTTTAACACATTGCGCCCCACTTTCAGGGCGCGATATTTTAGGGCGCGTTTTTTCGGGCGATATCGGCGCGCACGGGCCCGATCGGCAAGCGCTGGCGGCCATTAAACCGGCGGGCGGTGGCTCATCGGGCTCAGGGAAGCTTAAGCGTGCGGCATCCAAATAGGCCGCCGGCAAACATGCCGGGACGGGCCTGAAGCCGAACGGTCACATGGGTTCGACCGCGGGTGATGGATCGCGGAATGTCGTAGAGAACGGTTGCGAGGCGGCCCGGGTCAATCGCATTGAGCACCTGCGTTGCAATCACTTTTTTATCGACCAAGATGTCAAACTTGCGGCCGCCGCCGTCGCTGCCCCACCACGTGCAGGCCACGGCCATCGGATGATCGGGCAGCACCTTCATCGTGAAGCTGAATCCGCCGCCGTCGTGGGCATCGATCCAATGTCCTTCCGGGGAATTTCCGCGATCAACATTGACTTGATCTCGAAAATCGTGCTGCGACAGGGAAGCGGCACTTCCGACGATCAGCTGATCGACCGTATGTCTATTTAGTTCCAGCGCGATCTTCCGCTGGGCCGCGATGAGGCGCCGTTTTTTCAGCCATTCGGCCTGCGTAGCGGGATTAAAATAAACCACATAGCGCTCGTGCGCTACTTTGTGGAAGGGCACCAGCGTCACATCATGGGGGCGCCCAACGCCATGCGTGTGCCAAACGAGCGGCTTAACCGGATCGGGCTTCAGCCATTGCTCCACGGGTGCATCGCCTATGACCAATTCCGGGATTATGACGGGATCTTTCACATTGGCCCACTCGTACTGGTTTCCATTGGCGTAGGGAATCGGTGGCAGCATCAGGGCGTTACCCAGCGTGGCGGCAAGGACGGTAGGGCCCGCAAGAATGGCGTAGGTGGAGGGGTGGTGAGCCATCCGCTCGATGCGCAAGGGCATCTGAAGCGTAATCTCCAATGAATCGCCATGGCTCCATGTCCGATCCAGATTTAAATAGGTGCCCGGCTGACCGGCGTCCAGTGGTTTGCCATTTAAGTGCACAACCATCGCGGGCGTTGACCAATAAGGATGGCGAAGCTTGATGGTGGCCGGCACCGGCTTCTCGCAGGCAAAGTCAATGCGTACGGTGCGCTCGTCGGGGAAGCGTGTGGTCTGCCGGACGGTCAGGCCGGCGGCCTTCCAATTGAGTTCCGACGCCACAAACAGGTTTATCCAAAGGGTCGCGTCTTTATGGTAGTAAACGCCGCGGGCATATTTGGCGTGGTTTTCCATACCTGTGCTCATGCAGCACCAGCAGGAGTCCCAGGGGGTGCAGAAAGTTTTAAAGTGACCGGGCCGCATCGACATGTAATAGGTCATCATGCCGGTGGCCGGATCCTGTGAACCGAGAATGTGGTTGACAAGGCCGCGCTCAAAAAAATCTGCGGCTTCCATGGTGGCATTCCAGCAGAAGTAATGATTGGTAAGCTTGAGAATATTATAGGTGCAGCAGGTTTCGGCAGAACCGACGCTGAGCTGCTGCCACGCATCGCCGAGGGGGAAGAAAAACTCGTGATTGGAATTGCCGCCAAAAACGTAGGTGCGGTGGCGCGCCACCGTTTGCCAGAAAAATTCCGATCCGATCCGATATTTTTCCTTACCCGAAAGTTCATACTGTCGGGCGATCCCAATCACACGGGGAATATATTGATTTGAATGAACGCCGGTGAGAATATCCTTTCCGTGCATCAGGGGATCAAGTTGAGATTTTTCGTTGAAGGCCTCGGCCAGCTTCAGATATTTTCGATCGCCGGTAATGCTGTAAACATCGGCCAGCACTTCATTCATGCCGCCCTGCTCGCTGATAAGCATGGTTTGCATTTGTGCTTCCGAAAGCTTGCGGGGGAATTGGCCCACCCAATCTGCCAGCGCAATGAGTATGCTGCGAGCTTGCTTTCGGCCGGTGTGCAGCCATACGTCGCGCAGGCCCGCCATTATTTTGTGGACGGAGTACCATGGCGACCACATGCCATTAAGGGAAAATGTGAATAGTGCCGCAGGATCACCGACGTTGATGTTGCCGGCAAGGGCCTGACCAAACGCCGAAATGCTGCCCGGCAGGCCGGTGCAATAGCCAACAAATTGCGGGTCTCGGTGCCCATTGGCTTGCTGGCATTCCGCCATGCGCGGCAATAGATAATCAATTTTTTCCAATAATCGCTGATCGCGGGTGTGAGCATACATCATGGCACACGCGGAAAGATAGTGCCCGCAGATGGTGCCCGCCTGCCCTTCGCTGTCCCATCCGCCGAGATTGGGCGCCTTGGGTGGAATCCCTGCAACTTTCTGGAAACTCGCCAACAATCGATCGCAATCAAATGCCAGCAGATAGTTTTGATCACGGATCATATTGTCATGGAAAGGTCCCGGCAGCATGCGTACGTCCGCAAGATCAAAGGCATACGCCTGCATGGGTATGCCGCCCGGATCAACAAAGCCCGTTTGTTTTCCCTCGGGCACACTTGCCTTGACGACGTTTCGGGATGCCAGCAGGGCACCTCCAGCCGCAACGCCCGCAACCAATTGTCTGCGAGATATCTTTTGCATAACACCGCCTCCATTTTTGCTAAAAATTAAGTTTAGCAGATCGGCATTTCGGCCGCAACGCGGCGTGGGCATCCGGTTCATATTATTTACGTATTCGCAACCCGATGGGTTTATTGCGCCGAAAATTTTCATCGAGGCAAAATTCTACGAGGAGCCTGTCCGAGTAATGGCCGGGATTGGGATGGGTCTGAAATGCCCTGAATGCGCGGCGGAGGATCGAGCCGACTCTGAATAACGAGTCATCGAGATCC
>JAJZGD010000196.1 GCA_021804985.1 Planctomycetota bacterium | reverse complement strand
CCCTCTGCGGCGCGGCTCCCCGCTGTCCCCTTTGTGCCAGGTACGCCATCGTCGCCGCTGCTTGATGGGCGCCAAAAATCACGCCGTCGCAACCCGGCCATTACTCGGACAGGCTCCTACAATCTGCTGCTAATATTTCGCAGGAGATTGTCATGCCCCGGACCATCCGCCCCATCCGTATCATCCACACCGCAAGCCTGCGTGCGCTTGCCGCATCGCTGCTGGTCTTTTTTCCGGCGGCAGCATTCGCGGCACGCGCCCCGCGCCCGCATACAGTTCCACCGGACGGCTTGCCCGCGGGCCTCGGCTTCAATGTGCATGGGGCCGCCAGCCGGCAAGATTGGCGGGCCATGGCGGCCGCGGGCGCCAAATTCGCCCGCCTCGACTTTACCTGGGCCCAAACGGAGCCGAAAAAGGGCGTCTATCATTTCCGCCCTTTTGACCACGCCGTCTCGGCCATGGAAGCCTGCGGACTGCGACCGCTTTTTATCCTTGACTACGGCAACCCGCTTTTCCCGCCGCCCGAAACCACACGTGCCGGGCGAAACGCGTATGCCCGCTGGGCGGCCGCGGCGGCTGCACATTTCAAAGGTCGCCATGTGGTGTGGGAAATATGGAATGAACCGAATGTGGGCTTCTGGAAAGGCAAAGGGGGCTTAAATTCCCCTCGGTTTGCCGACGAATATGTGGCACTTCTGAAATCGACCGTTCACGCCATGCGATCCGCCAATCCGCATTGCTACATTCTCGGCGGCGCAGTTTCGTGCCTTTGGCGCGGCTCTTTTCGCTGGCTTAACGAGGCGCTTAAAGAAGGAATGCTGCGCGATGGCATCAATGCACTCTCCGTGCACCCCTACGGCTTTGGCCGACCAGAAATGCAAATCAGCGCGCGGCAACCGGGCGCCCATCCGGGGCAGGGCTATTCCACGCTGCGTAAACTCATGGCCAAATATGGTTCCCCCCATTTTCCGGTGGTCGCTACCGAAGTCGGCTATCCAATCAGCGGGCGTGTGACGCTGCGCGAGCAGGCGGAACTCTGCGTGCGACAATATCTGGTCGACGAGATGTGCCACGTGCCGCTGACCATTATTTACAACTGGAATGCCCGGCAGGCAAGCAAATTTGCAATCCACGGTCGCCCGGTTTACCACGCACTCAAAACCATGATGGCCCAACTTCGGGGCTTTCGCTATCTGCGGCGGCTTCGCGTAAAAGACCAACTCGATTACATCATCGAATTTCAGAATGTGGCCGGGGACCGACGAATCGTGGTTTGGACGGTCCCGAAAGCTGCCGGTGCACCCCAAAATCGGGCCGTGCCCAACCTCATCTCGATTCCGCTTGGGTCGCGGCGCGGTGGGCCAAGAGTGCTGAGCCTGATGGGGGTAAATATCCCCCCTGCCATTACCCGCGGCCATTTGCGGCTGAAATTGACCGCTGCACCCCAATATATTGATTTGGCGGCGCGATAAAATACCTGGGAGCCGGTCCGGGGCGGAGTGGCGCGCAACCATTCCCGGGGCAATCCGGTTGCGACCGGGGATATTATTGGGCCACGGCGGCGCAATCGGGGGCATGGCCGGCGCTGGCGGGTGCGGGGGCGTTCGGTGCTCGCGATCCGATTGGCGCTAATGGCACACCGCGTTATAATCACAGGTCTATATCCGGGTGGATATTCCACCTGCGGTATGGCCGCGAAGTTTCGGTGCGGCGCCGGCCAGCGTTTGGCCAGGTGCGAAAATCCGATGCGCATTTCTTTTTCCGGTCCTTTGGCAATTCAGTTGTTGGAACCCCTGAAAACAGGTTGAACTTCAGCGAAACTGCACAGCGGCGAGGAAAGGTCGGCGGTTATTATGGTTAATTTGGCACTCCTTAAGGAACTTGGCCTGGACAGTCAGTCCGCAGCCAACGAAGTTCGTGACACCTATGAGGGCGGAGATATCAGCATCGATACGATGCTGGAAGAGTCTGGCAAAACCTTCGCCAACGGCTCTTTGCTGACGGGTAAAATCGTCAACATCCGCGGGGATGATGTCATCCTGGAAATCGGACTGAAAAGCGAAGGTGTCCTTTCGCTTTCACGCGAGTTTGATAACCCCGGCGATGTGGATGTGGGCGATGAAGTGGTCGTGCTGCTTGAGCAGGTGGAATCCGAAAATGGCCTCGTGCAGATTTCCAAACGCAAAGCCGACCGTATCCGCGGCTGGGAAACGATCGTCAACACCAAGAAAGAGGGAGACCCGGTTACCGGTAAGGTTATCCGTAAAATCAAAGGCGGTTTACTGGTAGATATCGGCGTGCCGGTATTTCTGCCGGCATCGCAGGTGGATGTGCGCCGCCCCGGAGAAATTGGCGAATACATTAACCGCAGCATTGATGCGGAAATTCTCAAGATTGATCTGGAACGGCGCAACATCGTCATCAGCCGTCGTAAATTTCTGGAACGCCAGCGTTCCGAAGCCAAGCAGAAGGTATTTGATGATCTTCAGATTGGTCAGTTGCGCCATGGCATCGTTAAGAATTTTGCCGACTTCGGCGCATTTATTGATCTCGGCGGCGTTGACGGCCTGCTGCACATCACCGACATGAGTTGGGGCCGCGTCAATCGCCCCAGCGACATTCTCAAGCTCGAGCAGGAAATTGAAGTCATGGTGCTCAGCGTCGATCGGGAGCGCGAAAAAATCGCGCTGGGCCTTAAGCAAAAGCAGGCCTCTCCGTGGGAACATGCCGACGAGAAATACCCCATCGGCACACGCGTAAAAGGGCAGGTCACCAACATCACCAGCTATGGCGCATTTGTGAAGCTCGAAGAGGGCGTTGAAGGCCTTGTGCATATTTCTGAGATGAGCTGGACCAAACGCATCAATCACCCCGGGGAGATGCTTTCCGTCGGCGAGGAAATTGATGTCGTCGTGCTTGATGTCAACAAGACCAAACAGGAAATCAGCCTCGGCGTCAAACAGACCGAAGCCAATCCATGGACCGTGCTTGCCGACAAATATCCGCAGGGCACCGTGGTCACCGGCAAGGTCCGCAACGTGGCCAATTATGGCGCGTTTGTGGAAATCGAAGAAGGGATCGACGGCCTGCTGCACGTCACCGACATGAGCTGGACCAAAAAGATCGCCCATCCCAGCGAGCAGCTTAAGAAGGGGGATGTGGTTCAGTGCGTCGTTCTTAGCGTCGATCAGGAGAAAAACCGCGTGGCGCTCGGCATGAAGCAGCTCACGGAAGACCCGTGGCTGCACGCGATCCCCACCAATTATCGCCCCGGCATGATCGTTCGCGGCAAGGTCACCAAAATCACCAACTTCGGCGTGTTTATTGAGCTTGAACCCGGCCTTGAAGGCTTGCTGCATATCAGCGAACTATCCGAAGATAAGATTGATAATCCGCAGGATGTCGTCAAACTTGGCGATGAACTGGAAGTGAAAATTCTTCGTGTGGACCTTGATGATCGCAAGATCGGTTTGTCGCTCAAGCGGGTGCAGGGTGGCCCCGGCGGTGATGTGGCCGAGGACGAACCGGAAAAGACGACGCGTAAATTCCGCGGCGGTTTGGAAAGCTGATCTTTCGCCGCACTATAATGATGCCAGGTTTCAAGACGCCGGGATTTAATGCCCGGCGTCTTTTTTTATTATTGTATTTTCGCCGGTTGGCTTTTTGCCTCACACAGAGGTGCCGGGGCACACGGGGTGCCTGCGGGCAGCACACGGCGATCTGGATCTCGCGATAGCAGCTGCCGCGTCGGGCGGCTCACTTCGGCACCATCACAGTCAATTCTTTTCCCGAAAAAACCCGCTACTCCATTTCCGGCGTGAGCAAATAGGCGGCCGCAGATTAGGTGTGCCGATCGGCCGCTTATCCATTGCCTGTTCCCGGCGGGGTGAGCGCACGGAGCGTCCACAGGCCCAAAAACGCGGCCAAGAAAACTACTGCGAGCGCCAGCAACCAAACCTGATTGCGCATACGGGCCGAATCGTTTTTTGCAGCCCTATTGTTGAGCCAGCCCAGCACATCCACAAAGAGGTACAACAAAAGAGCCTCGGCAGGTGCCTCCAACCACGACGGCCCCCGCCGGCCGCATAGTACAAGTATGGATACCAGCACAGAATAGGCCACGACCGAGCCCAATGTCCCTATTGCTGTTGTTATCCGCCCCGCTGAGGGATTAACATACCCGGCCCAGACCGCGGGTTTCCCCCGCACCGAACTTCCCCCCGTGCTCATCCGCCGCCCCCGCCGGTATTTGCAGCCAATTCTTTCCAGCGGCCCGTTTGTTGGTCATACGCGTAGGTCACACCCTTGACGATCAGGTGGTTTGGCCCGCCCTCTGCCCATTTCACCCATTTTCCGCGAAGCCGCGTTAATCCGTGGCCATCGCCCGCCCCCCCTTTTATAAACAGGCGGCCGCGCAACCCCACGTCAATCCAGCACCCCTGTCTCTTCCGGCCGGCGACCATCGATACAATCGGCACGCCAAAATGCGAGAAACGCTGCCAATCAAGTGCAAAATCGTTCCCGGGATATCCGTCATCCAGCTGAACAGCGCGAACGCCTTTGCCGTGATGCTTTGCAACAATCCTCAGGATTACGTTTTGGCCTTTCCGGCCATAAGGAATGTAATAGGTTCCGGGGCCCAAGTTCCCGGCGGCAATGAAGGGTAAGTGCGATGGAAGCCAGCCGGATCCGGGGATATGCTTGGTTCGCAGGCCCCGCACGACCGCCCCAGCGACGAAAGCGAGCGCCAATAGAAGGCACAAAATCGCCACCTTCAGCGGAAGTCGCCGAGGCCCGGCTCCCACGGCTTCACGGTTCCCCATTTCCGGTCCTTTCATTGCGTGGGCGAGGGCCCGGGCACCGCCCTGTGGGAGGCCGCAAGCCTTATGGAAGCCACCATGGCGACTGAATCGCCTTTTGGATTGCTGCATGCTCCGCCGGTGTCAACGGCTGGTGGTTTGCCAGCGCCTTGGCCCCCTCGTACAGCGGGTCCGTGTGCCGGTTTATACTTTGGCATGCGTCGTACGCCCGCCGCTGCTCTTCCATCACCTGCCAGTTAGCCAACGGCATGAGCGCCTCAGCGGCCCCGGCGATTGGACCCGCCACATCGGTGCCAGGCTCGGCGTAGGGCGCGGCGTTGCCCACTTCCTTCACGGGCGCGCCGTGGAAGAGTGGCCAGGTCCAAGGCTCATACCAGTGCCACTGGCCATCCGGGTCAAGCGCGCTGACCGCCCCGCCGCCGACATATTCATAAAGATTCACGCCGCCCTGATAGCCGATCGGATCGCGGGTCAGCCAGCGGCCGAGGGTTGGGGAATAGAATCTATTACGCACATAATAATTTTCGGTTTCGGGATCGAGGCGGTAGCCGCAGAAAATGATGTCGTTGGTGCCATAGTTGGACTGCGTCGCCGAACCGCCCCACCAATTTCCGCTGGAATCCGCCGCGGTGAAGATCAGCGTATTGCCGTATGCGTCGCAACCATATGCTTCCACGATGTTCCCGCTGGAATTGGTCAATGCCGCCACACGGTAGAGCGTATCCCGCAATAAATAATAATCGCCGACCGGCAGATTTTGCGGGCTTCCGGCATCCGGCATCAATTTTTCATTTATCGCGACCATTGAACGGCCTCAACCTCGAATCAACAAATGCAAGCCTACCGCGCGGGGTGGGCGGGAGCGGCTGCAGCCCTCTCCTCCGTTACTTTCTTCCCCCCCCATCTCACGCCAGATGTTTAACGGCAGCCTGAAAAGCCGCACCCCCCAGTAGCCCGCGAGCAGCAGGCGGCGGCGGCGCCGTGAGAATGCC
>JAJZGD010000025.1 GCA_021804985.1 Planctomycetota bacterium | reverse complement strand
TTTAAGGCTGCCTTCAGGCGTCGCGGGGTTGTCGGGGTGGAGTGCGTGTGGCGTCTCCATCGCCAATGCATGCCACAGACCGATCCGTTTGGCCGTCCTGCGGCTTTAGGGCGCGACATAAAGATTATCGATTTTCTGGAATGAATCGGCGCCGGCGGCTTCATTGGCGATGAGGCTTACATACGTGAGTCTGAATGCCCGGCAGGTTTGCCGCGCCAGGCCGGCAATATTGGCTGCGGCAATATCCTCGATGAAGGTGCGATAGGTGCAGCCACGCGGGTGAAGCGTTTCGTTGCTCTCTGGCCCCTGAATATCCAGCATGGTGCAAATGCCGTCTGGCCCGCGATCCGGAAAGGCCTGAATCTCTGCGAGCGATCCTGAAACCCGTATGTAATCATCGCCATGCGTTGGCGCAATTTCCGGCCGGAGAAAATCGAGGCTGATGGTGGCAGTCGCGTTATTGGAAAGGGTGACAAGCAGGGCGGCGTGATCCTGGCATTGGGGCATTGCCGGATGGGCGAGGTTGCCCTGACGCGCCGCAATTGAGCGCGGTTCAAGGCCGGTGACCAGCGTTAAAATGTCTAGCGCATGAATTCCCACCCAGGGGATGGTGCCGCTGTAAAGGCGCGGATTGCCAAACCATTCCGGCCGCGTGTCCCACTTATAGGTTTTGCGCACGTGGGCCTGCGTTACCACGCCTATGTGGCCGGCGGCGATGCGTGCTGCAGCGGTGCGCAATGCGGGCTGGTCGGCATTCGTAAGCATGCTGATGCATCCGACCCGATGGGCAGCTACCACCTGCGAGAGCGAGGCCAGATCGTCGACGGTTTTGGCGAGGGGCTTCTCGCATATCAGATGGCAGCCGGCGGCCCCGGCGGTCGCAGCGACTATAGCGATCTGATCGAGGCGCGTGCCAATGATCGCAACATCGGGGCGATTATGGCTAAGCATTTCTCGGTAATCGCTGTAGATGGCTGCCTTGGCTGCTTTGGCGGATTGTGCCTGCAGGGGGGAAAAGTTGTCGTCCGGGAAAACTTTGGCCAGCCCGGAAATGGTGATGGCATCCATGGATTCCAGTTGCGCCAGCACATGGCAGCTGTGTCCCCAGCAACCGATGACCGCCGCTGAAATGCGCTTCATTAAAGAACCCTGCAAAAAGACAGATGGGCGCTTTCCGCTGGCAGTCATGCCACGGCAGAAGCCATTGCCAATTGCTCCGGGTCGGCCACGGTTTCGGCCATCCCTGAAGCTTCAGCGCGGTACATCGCTTCAACAATAGCGATGCCCTCAGCCACCTGCAGCGGTGTCAGCGTATCCTGCGACGTACCTTCCCGAAGCGCGTGATAAAAATTATCCCATTGGTAGGTGCCGGCTCGTTGGGCCAGCGGTATTGTTACACGATCCATAGTGTGTGCGGCTTTGCCATCAGCCATGACCAGATGCAGTTGAATATGGTCGCTCGGGCCGACGGGCGGCTGCGCGTTGATATAGATTGTGCCGTTTTCAAAATTCACGATCACGGCGTCGGCATAGAAATTTCCGTCATTAATACAGAATGAGGCAAAGATGCCACCGATGGCGCCGTTTTTAAATCGCAAGGTAAGCTGCGCGTTATCCGGCGTAGGTCGCCCCGTGAACAGGCGCGATGTTGTCACCTGAACGGACGCCGCCGGGCCCATCAGGCGAACCATGTCGTTGACGCTGTATATGCCGATGCGAAATATCGGTGCCGCCGGGCAGCGCTTCGGGTCATCCATCCATGAGCCGTCGGCCTCTTCTCGGTAGCTGGCCCAGGTGCTGAAGTTCGCGGCAATCGGGCGGCCGAGTTTGTAGCGGCGCCTCCAGGTTTCTACTTGCTGCCAATCGGGCGGCAGCAGGGGGGATGGTGAATTCATATGCACCACGCGCTTAATATTCCGGGCCTCATTAAGCACGGACAAAGCGGCGCCGGCGTCGAGCTCAAACGGTTTGGTTGTCATCACGTGCTTTCGCGCGAGAATGGCTCGACGCACCATGTCCGCCCGCCCGGCCGGTGGGGTGAAGATCCCAACGGCTTCGATGCTTTTATCCGCGAGCATATCGTCATAGGTGGCAAAATGGGGCACGTTGTAACGTTCGCTGCGTGATCTGGCCACCGCCGCATTCAGGTCGGTTACGCCGCAGAGCTGCACATAGGGGTGGCCTATGCCTTGAATAATCTGCCCTGAAATGACCGCGTCGCCAAAGCGAAGGCCCACAACACCCATTTTAATTTTGTCGTTCAAAGACGAATCCTTGCTGAAAAATGACGCATGCATAGCATACAACGTTCATCTTATTCCTATCTTGCGATGGCGCCAAAAGTGCGGCATGATGGGGGTAGCTTTCAGGCCGGGTTGTCGGCCGGCCGACGCACAAGTCGATGCGCCAGGCCTCTTTTGATCGCCCCGCGTGAAATGGAGGGCCTCGCACCATGCTTAAATTCCCTTTGCTGCACCCGGAGATCATCGGAGCCTTGGCCGGTGCGGGGCACGGCAGTCGAATTCTCATCGCGGATGGTAATTATCCATTTTCCACGCGGTGTGGGCCTAATGCGGCCCTGGTGTTTCTGAATTTGCGACCCGGTCTGCTCTCGGTCACGGATGTTTTATCCGTGCTTGCCGACGCGGTGCCCTTCGAATCGGCGACGGTGATGCAACCGGCGAAAGCCGGGCGGTATGCGCTCAAGACGGATCCCGATATTTTCGCGGATTTTGTTGCCATTCTGGGGGCAAAGCAGTCCTCATGGGGTGGCGGCAAACTGGAGCGGCTGGATCGCTACAAATTTTATGATGCGGCATCCGCCCCGGATGTATGCCTGACGATTGCCACCGGTGAGCAGCGAATCTATGGAAATATCCTGCTGACCATCGGCGTGGTGCGGTCGGTGAATTGATGCGGCGGGCGAGGCGGGGTGGCCACGGGTTTAGGAGTCGCTGGCGAGACCGTAAACCTTCGCGGCGGTATTGCCCATAATCGCGGCTTGCTCATTGGCGGAGAGGGGCTGCAAAAAGGATTTAACCGTTTGCACCCACCGGCCATAACTGCACGCCAGCAGACAGACGGGCCAGTCGGAACCAAATAAGATTCGCTTCGGGCCGAAATATTCCAATATCGTGTCAAAATAGGGCCGGATTTCCGAAGCGGTCCAGCTATGGTGGTCGGCCTCGGTCACCGCCCCGGAGAGCTTGCAATATACCCCGGGCCGACGTGACAGGTTCTTCATGGCGGAACGCCACGGCTCAATAGCGCCCGCTTTGATGCGGGGTTTGGCCAGATGATCCACGACAAAAATCTGGTCCGGATGGGTATCGACAAATTGGATGGTTTGCGGCAGATGGCGCTCAAATATTAAAATGTCATAAATCAAATCGAATTTTTTGAGCAGCGCAATTCCGGCGTTAAAATCCGGCCGCAGCATGTACAGATCGTCCGCCTCATCATGCAGCACATGTCGAACGCCGCGCAATTTTCGGTTGGCGACTCGGTTGGCGACAAGGGTTTGCAAATGCGTCTGAATGTCGGGTGAAATAAGTGGAACCCAGCCGACGACGCCGGCGATAAAATTATTTTGGGCCGCCAATTCCAAAAGCCAATGAGTCTCCTCCAGACATTGGCGGGCCTGCACGGTAATGACACGGTCAATGCCGGCGCGGTTGATTTCGCTTTTCAAATCATGGGGAAGAAAATCGCGTTGTAAAACGCTTTGCGTGGGATCAATCCAGCCAAATGCCTCACGACTGTAGTGCCAAAAATGGTGATGGGCATCAATTTTCATATCGCGATTCAGCGGCATCCTTCCAAGCCAAAAGCCTTTCCGATAAAAAGATCGGCAACTCGGGACGTGCCCGAAGCCTAACCAATTTCTGCCGCGGCAGCCACTCTGGGCGGAAGGCCAATTAAGCGGCGAGTTGTAAAATAGTGCGCACTTTTTTGAGCGACACCAGGTGGGAAGACTTATCGGCGGCGGTGCTCGCTATTCAGCGGGCCATCCCCGGTATAAAATATTCCGGTGCGCAGGATGGTGCGTGCGCAATGCGGTGAGGAAATATTCGGATGCAATATCGTTCACTCGGAAAAACCGGGCTAAAAGTGTCAACCCTGGGATTTGGGGCATCTTCGCTGGGCGGCGCTTTTCATGCTGTTACCCACGATGACTGCATTAAAACGGTGCATACGGCCCTGGATATGGGCGTAAATTTTATTGACGTATCCCCTTTTTACGGCCTCACAAAAGCCGAATCCGTACTCGGCGACGCCCTTGGCGGTGTGGATCGCAGTCGCTACATCATGGCGACCAAAGTGGGGCGATACGGTGCGGCAGAATTCAATTTTTCGGCGCATCGCGTCATCGCGAGTGTGGATGAAAGCCTGGGACGCATGGGGTGCGGCCACATTGATCTGATTCAATGCCACGATATTGAATTTGTTCCGCTGAATATCATCGTAAATGAAACGTTGCCGGCACTGGAGAAACTGCGCCAATCCGGGAAGGTGCGCTTCATTGGAATTACGGGCCTGCCGCTGAAGATTTTCACGCACATCGCAAGCCTGGCACCGCTGGATACCATTCTTTCCTATTGCCGATACACCCTGTTTGATACCTCATTGATGAAAATTTTGCCGGCGATGGAGGCCAAGGGCATTGGCGTAATCAGTGCGGCCCCCGTTTCGATGGGCCTTTTAACCAATCGCGGTGCGCCGGAATGGCACCCGGCACCGGAAATAATCAGGAAAACGTGCGCAAAGGCGGCGGCCTTCTGCCGCAGCAAAGGCGTGGACATCGCTGAATTGGCGATAGGTTTTGCCATAGCGGAAAAGCGGATTGCGACCACAATTGTTGGCTCGGCGAACCCGGAAAATTTTCGCCGCAATGTGCTCTGTGCTCAAAAGCCGGTCGATGCGGTTCTGCTGGCCGAGGTATTGGAAATTCTCAAGCCGATTCATGATCAAACCTGGTCCTCCGGCTTGCCGGAGAACAATGATTAAACCATGGAAACGATCGTCCTGAATAAGCCCGGCGAACTGGTTATCGCACATCGTTCCGAACCGCCCGCACCGGGCCCCGGTGAGGCATTGGTGCAGATCGCGCGCGTTGGGGTATGTGGTACAGACATTCACGCCTTTGGCGGTAAGCAACCATTCTTCAACTATCCCCGCGTGCTCGGCCACGAGTTGGGCGTAACGGTGCTGGCCGTGGGGCCGGGGGTGCACCATCTGCAGGTGGGGGATCGCTGCGCCGTTGAACCGTATCTGAACTGCGGAGTGTGTGTGGCGTGCCGCCGGCAAAAGGGCAATTGCTGTACCCGAATGCAGGTGCTGGGCGTACATGTAGACGGGGGCATGTGTAAATACATTGTGGTTCCGGCGGCGAAACTTCACCCCTCAGCCAAGCTAAGCCTTGAGCAACTCGCCCTGGTAGAACCGTTGGGAATTGGCGCCCACGCAGTGGATCGTGCGAAGCTTGAAAAAGATGAATGGGCACTCGTGGTGGGACTCGGGCCCATCGGTCTGGCCGCCTTGCAGTTTGTGATTGCCGCCGGCGCCCGTCCCATCGTGATGGAACCCAATGCCCACCGGGCAAATTTCTGCCGCGTGCAGCTCGGTGTTGATTGCGTAATTGATCCAACCGATTCGCCGGTGGAAAGGCTCTCGGCGCTTACTGGCGGAGAAATGCCCACAGCCGTATTTGACGCCACGGGAAACCCCAATGCCATGATGGCTTCGTTTAAATACGTGGCGCACGGGGGGCGGCTGGTATTCATCGGATTGTTTCAGGGCGATGTGACTTTCCATGATCCGGACTTTCATCGCCGGGAAATGACGCTGATGGGCAGCCGCAACAGCCGCAGCTCAGATTTTTCAAATATCATCCGCCTTGTGGAAAGCGGTCAGGTGAACACCGACCCGTGGGTAACGCACCGCGGAGTACTTTCCGACGTTCCAGCGCTTTTTCCGCAGTGGATCAACCCGCAGTCCGGTGTGATCAAAGCCATTATTGAGGTGCCGTAGGGCAAAAGTCGGCGAGGCGGCGCCGGTGGGGCGGCTGCGGCCACGCGTATAAGTTTCAACCGCGAGCAGGAGATAATATGAAGCTTGAAAAATATTCCATGGGAATTGGCGACCGATTTTGCCATCAGGGCAAAGCGCAACTGGCGGCATTCGTTGAAGCGGCCAAGCGTGGCATTCACGTTACGCCCGTATGGAATAAATCAAACCGCGAGCATCTGATTGTTCACAGCGAGCCCGCATCCACCCGCGCGGAAGCCGATGATGCCGTTAAATCGCTGGGCTGGAAGGGGGCCTTTCGCGTGGATGCCGATCACATCGGCATTAAAACCGTCGATCGCTTTCTGCCGGTGAGTGACTTTTTTACCATTGACGTGGCAGATTTCATTGGCAAACCAGCGACCGAATACGGGCTTGACGATCTGGTCAAGTTGGTTGCGGGCATTGGCAGCAAGCCGGCCATCGAAGAAATCAGCCGCCCGATTGAGCTATCGCCGGAAAAAATTGTCGCCGTGGCGGGAAAATATCTGGCCGCAGTCAAAGAGGCAGGGCGCGTCTATAAACACATTGAGGCGAGTAAGGGGCGGAATAATTTCATCACCGAAGTATCGATGGATGAGACCGATCAGCCACAGACGCCGGAAGAATTGCTCATCATCCTCGCGGCCATCGCGTGCGAAGGCATACCGGTTCAAACGATTGCGCCAAAATTTACGGGGCGTTTCAATAAGGGTGTTGACTATCAGGGAAACCTCGCGAAATTTGAGACCGAATTCAACGATGATCTCGCGGTAGTTGCCTTTGCCATCCGCAACTTCGGGCTGCCGGATGACCTGAAGCTCAGCGTGCACTCGGGCAGCGATAAGTTTTCGATTTATGCGCCAATCCACAATGCGGTGCGGCGCCGGCATGCCGGGCTGCATCTGAAAACGGCCGGCACCACCTGGCTGGAAGAAATTGCCGCACTAGCCGCCGTCGGCCCGGATGGGCTGCAATTTGCCCGCGAGATATACGCCGGAGCCGTAGAGCATTTTGACGAGCTTTGCGCCCCGTATTCAAGCGTGATTGACATTCAGCGGTCCAAGTTGCCAAGTCCGGGAGAGGTAAATATCTGGTCGGGCGATGAACTCGCGGCCGCGATTCGCCATGATTCGCAAAATGCGGCGTACAACCCTGCGGTTCGGCAGCTGCTGCACGTGGGCTACAAACTCGCGGCGCAAGCGGGACGGCGCTATACCGATCTGCTCGAGAAGCATGCCGAATACATCGGAAAGTGTGTAACCACCAATATTCTGGATCGACATCTGTTGAAAATATTTGGTTGATGCGAACCGATGTGGTTTTGTTTTAGGCGAATAGCGGCGGCTATTTTCGCGGCCAACAGATTGCCGAGTTTGCCGTTAGCCCTGCGTACTCCGGCGGTAGTTTGCCGGCGATGCACCAGCAATGGCATGAAACTGCCGTGAAAAATAAAACACGTCGCGATAGCCGAGCCGGCGGGCAATTTCTTTGATGGCGATGGATGATTCTGCAAGCATTTGGCGGGCCGACGCAATTCGCAGATTTAATAAATAATCATGCGGTGCCCGGCCGGTGGCACGCTTAAATTGGCGTCTCAATGTGGATACGGAGATATTCAGGCGCTGGGCCAAACCCGCGTAATCGTGGCGGCCGTCGCAAGCCCATTGTTCGAGCGTCTCGGTGACCTGGGCAATCCATGTGATGGGTGGCTGCTCCCGCGATCGGGCTTCGGCGAGTTCTAACAGAATGCCCTCCATGGCATGAATCGCACGGCGCTGCGCCCAAGGATCCCGGCGAGAAAAGAGCGACAGCACGTTGTCAAAACGAGTGGCGTAATCCGATCCGGGTGGTGCACGTTGGGGCAAGATGGGAAACAAGCCCGCCTGTTTCCATTGCAGGACACCCGGCCCACGAAACGCGAGATACCGGTGCACCCATGTTCGATGCCCGGCGGCCGGACGAAAAGCAATGAGCGGCCCCGGCCACGCCGACCAAAACCAATGCCCGTTTAGCGCATACGTCTGGGCATTAATCGACAAGTGCACCGCACCGGTATCCATGTATTGAAGGGTGTAATAGCCCTTAAAATACTTGCATATATCATGATCGCAGGTGCGAATGTGGGTGCCGTATAGGAATGTGATAGGCTTGTTGATCATTGCGTGTATTGTACAAAAGTTGCACTCAATATCCATTTAATTTAAACAGCACTCGGGTTAGGCTGTCGGGCGTCGAAAAAATCGTGGTCATCCTGAAGAGTTACAAAACATGCAGATTGACCTTCAGTTACAGCCGTCCGCTTTGCGTGCCGCAGTCACGCGTGTTTTTGAGCTGGCCCATGCCAAGGCCGAGAAGCTGGACAAGGCGTGGGATCCGCAGCGCGGTGCGCCCGTATTTACCGTCCGCGGTCAATACACCAGTCGGGCATGGACGCAGTGGACCGAGGGGTTCATGTATGGCATTCCGATTTTGGCGTTCGATGCGACCGGCGAGGCTGCGCTGTTGGAACTTGGGCGAACCAAAACCGTGGCCCGGATGGCTGCGCATGTTACGCATCATGGCGTGCATGACCATGGTTTTAATAATTTAAGCACTTATGGCAACTTACGGCGGCTGATGCGGGAAGGTCGAATAAGTGAAAATGCGTGGGAGCTCGCGTTTTACGAATTGGCCATTAAGGCCTCCGCGTGCGCGCAGGCCAGCCGCTGGTCGCGCACAGCCGATGGTCTCGGTTACATCTATTCATTCAATGGCCCGCACTCGCTGTTCATTGATACCATGCGTACGCTGCGAATACTCGCGGTTGCTGCGGGTATGCACCACGCCTTGCAGGGAGAAAACGATCAGTCCATTTCTCTGTTGGCCCGGCTGCTTGAGCATGGTGTGACCACAGCGCGATACAACATTTATTACGGGCACGGAAGAGATTACTACGATGCCCCGGCATTGGCGGGACGCACCGCCCACGAAGCAATTTTCAATATCCATGACGGGCGGTTTCGCTGTCCGAGCAGTCAGCAGGGGTATGGGCCGTTTTCCACGTGGACACGCGGGTTGGCGTGGGCCATTCTGGGTTTCAGCGAGCAGTTGGAATTTCTTCATTCGCTGCCGGATGCGCAGTGGGCCGCCGTGGCCAATCTTCAGCGTGTTGAAGTGTTTACGGCATTTGAAAAAGCGGCCCTCGCCACCGGTGAATTTTATATCTGCCAGGCTGCGGCGTCTGATGGCATTTGCTATTGGGACACGGGCGCCCCGGGCATGGTGCACCTCGGTGATTTTCGCAGCCGGGCCGCTGATCCATTTAATGATTATGAGCCCGTTGACGCCTCGGCAGCTGTCATTGCCGCGCAGGGACTTTTGCGACTCGGCCACTATTGTCGGCTTAAACCGGAATTGCACCGATCGGCGGATCGGTTCATCTCAGCCGGGCTGACGATGGCGCGCACGTTGTTATCTGAGCCGTACATCGCCACGAGTCCGGAACATCAGGGCCTGCTTCTGCATAGCGTTTACCATCGGCCCGCCGGATGGGACTACATCCCTCCCGGCCGAAAAGTGCCCTGCGGCGAATCGAGCATGTGGGGTGATTATCACCTGGTGGAGTTGGCGCTGTATCTCAAACGCGTGATGGATCAGCAGCCTTATTATCGCTTTTTTGATTGACGCGCACGCGGCGGCGAATGATATGACGCGAAAAAAAAAGAACATCGGCAGTTCAACTTAGACGGAGGTGTCGGATGAAACGTGAGGAAATATTAACGCGGCTGAGCGAATGCGGCGTGGTGGCGGTGATTCGGGCGCCGTCGGCGGGTGTTTTGGTGGATATTGCCAAAGCCTTGCTGCAGGGGGGTGTGATTGGCATTGAGGTGACGATGAGCACGCCGGATGCAATTGGCGGCATCGAGAAAGTGGTCGCATCGCTCGGTGATCAAGTGGTGGTGGGGGTGGGAACGGTTCTGGATGCGGCCACCTGCACCGCAGCGATCCATGCGGGGGCCCGGTTTGTGGTTTCCCCCGTCTTGATTCCGGAAGTTATTGAGGCAACGCGAATGCAGGAGAAAGTCTCGGTTCCCGGCGCGCTAAGTCCGACCGAAATTCTCACGGCATGGTCGGCCGGTGCAGATGTTGTAAAAGTGTTTCCCGCGACAAGCATGGGCCCGCAATATCTCCGCGATCTGTTGGCGCCGCTGCCGTTTCTGCGCCTTACCCCCACCGGTGGGGTGAGCGCGAAAAATGCCGGAGATTGGATCAAGGCCGGTGCGGTCATGGTCGGCGCCGGCTCCACGCTGGTGACCAAAGATGCGATGGCTCATGGCGATTGGGCGGCCATCACACGAAACGCCTGTGAATTCGTGCAGGCCGTGCAAATGGCTCGAACTCAGCAGGCGTAAAAGTTAGACGGAGGTTTTATTTATGGAAATTGCCAGGCTTGCAGACTTGACGGGCACAAAATATCCGGCGCGGCGTTGGACGCGCAATATCGTTGGCGGCGCATCGCCCATTAAAACGCAGGCATTTGCGATGGGGTATGTTGTGCTGGAGCCACTCGGCGGACAAGTGCCCTGGCACAATCAGGATCAGGAAGAAGTGTATTTTGTGCTTGAAGGTACATGTGAAATGTGCCTCGGCACCGAACGCCGAACGCTTAATTCCGGCGAAGCGGTAAACATTCCGAGCGGGGTGTTTCACCAGCTGACCAATATCGGGCCCACACCGGCCGTGATGATTTATGTATACGGCCCCGCTGGCGAGGTTAGCCATTGGCGGCAGGAGCTTGCCGGCACACTTCCGAAAGCGGGCGTTGGGGCCACGCCGCCGCTGCCCGCGGGCGCGTGCCCACAAACAGCATGAACTTGGCCGCATGAACGAACGTGAAAAAATTTATCAGGAGAAGCGAATGAAAATAAATCGAGTCGGCATCATCATGAACGGCGTCACCGGGCGCATGGGCTCAAACCAGCATCTGCTGCGTTCCGTCGCGGCCATCATCAAGCAGGGCGGCGTCAAAATATCGGATGATCAGGCGATAATGCCCGATCCGATTCTGGTGGGGCGCAGCGAGGGAAAACTTCGCGAGCTAGCGACCCTGTCCGGGGTGAATCCCAAAATTAGCACGGCTCTGCCATCGGTTCTGGCGGATCCGCAGTACACGGTTTATTTCGACGCTCAGTCCACGGATCGTCGGGTTGATGCCGTGCAACAGGCCATCGCCGCGGGCAAAAGCATTTACTGTGAAAAGCCGACGGCCTCTAATACCGCGCAGGCGTATGGGCTTTATACGCTGGCGAAAAAGGCGGGCGTTAAACATGGCGTGGTGCAGGATAAACTCTGGCTTCCGGGAATTATTAAATTGCGCCAGCTTATCGCCACGGGCTTTTTCGGTGAAATACTCTCGGTTCGAGGCGAATTCGGCTACTGGGTATTTGAAGGAGACTCGATTATTCCGCAGCGACCAAGCTGGAATTATCGCGCCGAAGATGCCGGCGGCATCATTATCGATATGCTTTGTCATTGGCGTTATCTGCTCGATAACGTTTTTGGCAAAGTTCAGGCGGTTTCTTGCCTCGGTGCAACGCATATCAAAAAGCGCTGGGATGAAAATGGTCGCCCCTACGCCGCCACCGCAGATGATTCCGCATACGCCACGTTTGAATTGGCCAATGGCATCATCGCTCAGTTCAACAGCAGTTGGTGCGTGCGCGTCCGCCGGGACGACCTGCTGACCTTGCAGGTGGATGGGACCCGCGGCTCGGCCGTAGCGGGACTGCGCAACTGTGTGTCACAGCAATACAACAATACTCCGCGGCCGGTTTGGAACCCGGATATCGACCAGCCGATCAATTTTTTTAATGGATGGTCTGATGTGCCCACGCAGCGGGCGATGGATAACGCCTTCAAAATTCAGTGGGAACTGTTTCTGCGGCATGTTGTATTGGATGAGCCATTTCCATGGAATCTCCTCGAAGCCGCCAAAGGTGTGCAACTTGCCGAGCAAGGCATCGCAAGTTGGAAGAAGCGGGCATGGGTAACGCTTGAACCGCTGGCCGAGTAGCCGCAGCGTTGGCATCCATTGGATTGCCGGCATCCGTTTGCAAGGAGAAATATTGTGCAGGCGCGAACAGCTTTAGTTACGGGCTCGGGGCGCGGCATCGGCCGGGGAATCGCCGAGGCATTGGGGCGGGAAGGGTGGAACGTGGTGGTGAACTACGCTCGCGATGCGGCCGCCGCTGCCGAAGTGGTTAGGATCATCGAAGCCAGTGGCAGCAAAGCGATTGCCATGCAGGCGGATATCAGTTCGGGCGACGACCGTCGGCGGCTGGTCGATCAGACGCTGGCCGCGTTTTCGCAGATCGATCTGCTTGTGAACAACGCCGGTATTGCCCCGGCGGTGCGTGCGGATCTGCTTTCAGCGGACGAAGAAAGTTTTGATCGTCTCATCAATGTCAATCTTAAAGGGCCGTACTTCCTCACGCAGCTGGTGGCGCGCGAAATGCTAGCCGCTGTGGAGGGGCGTCGCGGGCAGGCAGGCGACGGCGAGGGGCGCTCTGCCTCCAGGCCCGCCATTGTGACCATCAGCAGCATCAGTGCCTATACTGCGAGCCCGAACCGGGGCGATTATTGCGTGGCCAAGGCCGGCTTATCCATGATGACCAAACTTTTTGCGGTGCGCCTCGCGGATGCGGGCATCGGTGTTTATGAAATTCGCCCCGGCATCATTCAAACCGATATGACCGGTGGGGTAAAAGAAAAATACGACGCGCTGATCGCCGGCGGATTAACACCCCTGCGGCGCTGGGGCATGCCGGAGGACGTAGCCCGTGCCGTGATTGCCATCGCGTGCGGTCTGCTGCCGTTTTCCACCGGTGAGGTTATTAATGTGGATGGTGGATTTCATCTGCGGCAACTTTAAAGCCGTGCGATTGAATGCGTAACCGCGGCGTCTATTCGCGGCTGCGTGCCGGCAGCAAACATTGTGTCCCTGCATGCTTCACGGCGCACTATCCGGCGCCGGACGGAATTCGTTTGCATGTGCGGCACCAAAAGCCCCGGCCCAGGGTGGCCCATAAAACCAAAAAGAGGCCCGCGGACCCCACCCATAGTCCAAGCGCATCCAACCAGATCATCGATATGGCAAACATGCCGATGGCTGCAAGAATGGCCGCTGCCCCCACCCCCGCAAGCAGGAGACGATGCCTTTCCACCAGCGGCGTGCCACATAGGGGACATCGCGGCAAGATAAGCACTCCGGTGAAAAACATTTACCCGGCGGCCGACGCCTCCACCCGTTACGCGGCTCACAATCCCTTCGGCGTTGGTCCTGCCGCAGCCGCCGAAGTCCCTGCTGCGCCCGACGCGCCCGACGGTCCCAACGCTTCGATACCAACATCGTCGAGATTGCGATGGCCGATGACCGTGCCATCATCCAGGGGGTTGCGGCCCACAATTTTGAGATTGGCAAACAGCTTTTTAAGGTCGATGATGCTGCCCCAGGTAAACCAGATCGTCACCGCTACGCCGACAAAAAACTCGATGAACACATAAGAGATGTAACTGAAATTGATCCACCAGTGTTCGGGCCAGGGTGAAATAATATTCCAGATCACAATAACGACGAACGCCACAAACCAGCCAAAGCGATAGATGAAAAGACTCAGTGAGATGGCCCAATCGCTCATGGTAAAATCGGGTGTGATCCCCATCAGAGAGCGCACGGAAATTCGTTTTGGAAGGCTGGCCTGGCGAAGCTTTTCCTCGGGCGAGGCGTATTCGCCACGATGTAGCATGCGATCGATATTAAACGGCCGGCGAAACGTGAGCAGCGATAAGCCGACGTAGAAAACAATGGCGGTGATGATGGAGAAAAACCAGATCCAATTGCTGTTAAAGGGGAAGTGCGTTGGTCGAATGGTCCAATTTAATTGGGGAATATGTTTGGAGAGCGCAGCGAGAAAGCCCGCGGTCATATGCAGTGCCTGGGGATGGGCGGAGGCGAGCCAAGGGTAAATGTAAGGCTTCCATGCGCGCTGCATGATAAAGCCCCCGATGGTCAGGGTAACACCGCTGAGCATGGCGCCCCAGGCCCCGGCCGCCGTACCGCGCTTCCAATAAAAGCCGCCGATGATGGCGGCGCCCGCGCCCGAAAAGATGGCGGCGGCCAAAGCCAGAAACATCATGATGTACTGGGTTTGTGGGAATAGCGCACTAAAAAGAAAGGCAAAGAGCGCCACGCCTACCACGGCGCAACGCAGGGCAAAAAGATGCTGCCGGGTTTCCATGGGTCGCTTACGCAGCGGCACCACGACATCCTGTATGAAAATGCTGCCCCACGAATGCATCATGGTCACATCCGTGGAAATCTGGGCGAAGAGCATGACGGCGGCAAACATCCCCTTGATGCCGACCGGCAGCATGAGGCTTAATGCCACGGGGCCGACAAGCTGAGCGCGAATGGCGCTGCTATGCACGTTGTGTAGGATGGCCATCACCTTGCCGGCGCCGGCGGCGTAGCGCATGCTGTGAAGAAAGCAAAAGGCGCACATGGCCGTAACCGTAAGAAGCAGTGTGCGCGCCTCATTGCGCCACGGGCCGAGGATCGCGCCCATTTTTTGCTCGTGGGCGTTAACCGCCGCGGAACGAAAGCCGTAGCCCGCCTGCTGGCTTTGCCAGCCGTAGGCAAAACCGAAAATCTGAATCGCCATGTACCAGAAATTAAAGCTGCTGATTTTTGCCTCATTGAAGGGATTAAACATGGATTTGCCCGGCGGGCGGTGCATGCTGTGGGCAACCTGCGACCAATGAAACATCATCAGCAGTGCCACCACAATCACCACGTAAAAAATCATCGAGATAAAGCCGGCCAGCGAATCAACAACCATGGCCGTAAGTTGCCCACCGAGCACCGTCAGCAGCACGCTCGGCGTCAGAATCACGATCATCATGAGTAAAAAACTCGGGATGGCGTGGCCGGCGATATGCATCACCGGTGGCAGGCCGCAATAGTAGATAAAAAACCGTGCGCCCACCGCCGGATAAATGCCGTACGCCACAATGCCTGAAAGAAACGCGAGTGAGCCGGCAAAAATGCGGAATGACTTGGAATAGCGTATTTCGAAAAATTGGCCGAGGGTCATGACCCGGCTTTCGCGATATCGGTAAATAATAAAGCCTGAAAGCAGAATGAAGAGCCAGACGGCGTTGTTGGCGAGAATCCAGAAATTGTAGGCCGCGAATCCCGATACGAAAAATATCTCGTATTGTCCGATGACATTGGTGATGCCAAAAACCGCTTCGTTGCTCGCTGTGGCGACGAGATATCGCCCGGCCACGCGACTCGCAGACATAAAATCGGCCACGCTGCGCGTGTATTTCCTGGTTTTAACGCCGATCATGGCCGTGATGAGAACCGGCACCGCCAGAACAATCCAGTCCACGATGGACATCGTCGGGACCTCTTTTGATAAACCAGAAACGGATGCGCCCGTGCTTTGGCGTTGCATAACGCCAGTTGCACCGCCCGAAGGGTCTATCACACCTTGGCCAAAATTGCAATGAATCGCCCGCGTGTATTGTCATGCGGGAATTAATATATGATTACCATGCTGATTTTGTTTGCATCTCGTTTTCGCGGATAGTACAATCGCCATATCATGTGCTGCTGGCTCTGATAGCAGGGTCATAATGGCTGATGGCCTGGCGCTTAAAACATCGGTAAAAGCATGGCAATCACCTGAAGAACTGTGGTAATAACAGTGAAAATCAGGTGGGCGGCGGGGCGGCGCCGGGGGGCCGCGAAGGGGTACAAACGTCGACGGCAGCGCGGCCCCAGCTGAGCCGCAGCGCGGCGGTGGCAACGGCGGTGCCGCCAAATTTCCGGAGGAAGCAATACATGACGGGACCAGACATGCGGTTGGCTATGGCCGCCGCAACGGCGACCGCAGCACTTTTAATGCCTGTGATGCCCCGTGTTTTGGCCGTCGGGGCTTCCCCCTTTCCCGGCGCTCAAGGATTCGGCGCTGCCGCTGCTTTAATCTTGATATTCTTAACAACTACTTCATCATCGGCCCATCCGCCGCTACCAATAGCGACGCATTTTTCAGATGGATTCCAATATCACGGCGGCTGCGGGCGAGCGTAAGGCGTGGATGGTAAAAGGTTGGCGTGGAAGTTTTACCCCGTGACGGAGGTATTCATGGCGTTTCTCAAATCCTTGGCGGTGATCGTGACGGCTTGTATTCTGGCGCCGCTGTTGCCACGCGCGGCCGCCGCGACACTGACCACGCGGAAGATGCTCGCCGAATTTAATTCTCCCGCTTCTATCAAACACATCCGGATTTACGGCTCCGGTGTCAGCATGCAGCTGAACACCAACCGCCGCTATATTCATCACGGAACCGGAAGCCTGGAAATAATCGCCAATGAGGCCAAAAATCGGCAACCGCTTTCCGGCGTTCGTCCTGCCATTGTTATGGCCTTGGCAAAACCGCGAAATTTAAAACACTACCGCGAAATATCATTATGGGTTTATGTGCCGGCGTCTGCGGCGGCACACTTCTTCGGTCGCTACGATGTGCGGCTTGCCGTCAATCGAGGGAATCCTTACTGGTCTTTTGCCGATGTTTCGCCCGGCTGGAATCACGTCGTGTGGAATTTTGCCCGTCATCCGCAAAATGCCATCGCCGGTTCCGGTTCAGGTTCCACCACCCGATTGCCCATCATCCATTCGCTGACCATCAATCTTGGGCCGCTGATGAGCGGTTACGGCCTGGCAAAAATATACCTGAGCGATATTCGCCTTGTGCCGATGCGGCGCCTGGTATCCACCCAAGCCGAGGAGCTTGAATCCGTTCTGGGGGATGATGATTCCTGGTCGCGGCGTTATCAGGCGGTTGGTCGATTGCGGGCCATCGGCGGTCTGCAGGTGCTGCCGGCGCTGATCAACGCCACCAACGATCATGTGCCGCTGGTTCGCGGGGCGGCCCGGCGAGCGATGTCGGCCGTGGTGGAAACACTGGGAATCAAGGCGAGGGGTGATCTGCAGGATGCGATGCGTATTGGAACGCCGCGCGAGCGCAAGACGGTGGTGGAGCTGATCTCGCGTCTTGGCCCGCGCCGATTGGGCAAGTGGGTGATTCCCGAAATCAAAAGGGCTCTTCTCGATAATGATTTTTACGTACGGCAGGCAGCGCGTCACGGCCTGATTTCGCTGGGTATCACCGAGGCGCAGTTTACGGCGTACCTCGTCAAATTATTGCCTGATGCCCAGCGGCGCGGGGCGGCCCTTCGATGCCTGGCCGAAATTGGGCCGGGCGCCCGAACGGCAATTCCGGCGGAGCTGCGGATCATCCGCAATGCGCACGATCCGCTGAAGCTCCGCTTGTGGGCGCTGCGGGCCGTGTGGTGGACACAGCAGCGATTTATCAGCCCGGCGGATTGGGTGTTGGCCCTGAACCCACATAGCAACAAGGTTTATCGACATTTAACAGACCTGGCTATGCGGCGGTTGGAAAAGGCCGGCATGCCGGGCGCAGCGCAATTGGCGGCGGCATTGGCACATTCGGGTAGCGCGGTGGTGCAGGCGCGCGCCGCTGAGGCCTTAAGCCATGTGCCGGCGAAACTGCTCTTTGCGGTAGCGCCGGAATTAATAAATGCGCTGCATAATCCGGCCCGTTATGTTGCATGGCAGGCCCGCTACGACCTCCATCGCATTTACCCGTCAAAATATCCGCTGGAGTTCACTGCCCATCGCACTGCCTCAGCCAAGGCGCCGGAACCGAGCGTTACTCGGGCCGGCAACGATGTTATTTTTAACAATGGCATTGTGCGGATGGTATTCGATCGGGCCGGTATTGATCCCGGGCCGGTGTCGATTCAGCTTGATGGCGGTCCCAATCTGGTACATGCACGCTGGGTGCACCACATTCTGGCGTTCCGCAAGAGTAAAGCAAATAATATGTTCGAGCGCCAATGGATGCAAAAGCTCGGTGGCTGTCCAATTAATAAACACTTTCAGCAGCACGTCATCACCGAAAAAAATGGTGACCTTCAATATGTTTACACCTTTCCCGCCGCCGGCGCCGCACCCCTCACCTGGGAGGAGCACTATGTGCTCCGACGTGGGGATCATGGCTTTTATCTCTATTTCCTGCTTAAAAATATGACCGGCAAAGCAATGCCCAACAGCATTTATCCCGGCAACGTCCAAAGCATCGCCCTGGAGTTCAATCTTCTCGTGGCCGCCACCCGCAGCTTGTTTACCACCAAAATGCTCAGCGATAACCTTCGCGGCCCCACCAGCTTTGGCTTTCCGCGGCAGAACTATCTGCAATACCCGGACATTTATCAGGCCACATGGCGGCTTCCGAATGGAGAGGTGGACGCCAAGCACGAATGGAATAACTATGAGCAAATGAGCCATGTACTCGGATTGGCCGGCCCGAAGTATGGTTTGTGGTTGGTGCTTCCAAGTTATTCGTTTTTGGATGGCACCGAACCGACGTTAGAAATGAACGGCTTTGTCGGCCCGCTGTTTATCGTCTCCATGGACAAAAAATATTATGTTCCCATCGGTGAATATGTTGGCGCCCATTGGCAGAAGCTTTATGGACCGATGTATTTTTACCTGACCTCCGGCCCCAACACCGATGCACAGTGGATTGCCGCCAAACGCCAGGCCCTTCGCCAGCAGGCCCGATGGCCATTTGGCTGGGTACACAACCGCGCCTATCACCAGCGTGGTGCGGTGGTGGGAAAAGTCAAAATTGCCGGTGTCGCATCACCGCGAAAGGCGTGGGTTATTCTGGCGCGGCCACCCAAAAAAGTCCCGCCCGATCTTTACGGGTCGTGGCTGCGCAATATCAACCCCTATATGTATTGGACGCGCGCCAAAGCCGATGGTTCCTATGCCATTAAAAATATTGAGCCGGGCCACTACGATCTGTTTGTTTGGAAAAGCGGGATACTTGGTGAGGCACGTCGCAATGGCATTGTGATTAAAAATGGCATCACTCAGCGGCTGGCAACCATCCAATTAACGCCGCTGTCATTTGGGAAAACGCTCTGGCAGATCGGCGTACCGAATCGAACCGTCACCGAATTTCGTAACGGTGGAAACTTCCACATCTGGGAAAACTATCTTCGTTACGCGATGGATTTTCCGCACGGCGTCAATTACGTCATTGGCAAGAGCACGCCCGGCCGAGATTGGAATTATGTCCAGCCCGCGATTGTTCAGGGGCACCATACGCCAACCACATGGAATATTCGTTTTAATCTCAAGGCGATACCCGCAGGCTCGCCTGTCCTTACCATCGTGTGCGGCGGACGGTATGCCCGGCTCAACGTGTTCGCCAACGGCCATCTGATCGGGCATATCCATACCAATATTGGTTTGCAGTACATCCGCACCGCCCCGTATGGGGAACTCATTATTAAGAACTTCCGCTTCCGACGCCGTTGGCTGAGAGCCGGTAAGAATATTATTTCGCTGTCGTTTTCATCGCATTTGCCGGGTGGTTTTGTAAAGGGCATTTATCGCGCAACCTTGGTAAAGCGTGCCGTTGGCCGGAAGGTGCGTGCCAACTGGACAAGCTTTATGGCTTATGACTGCATTCGGCTTTCGATGAGTACGCACCCGGTGGCGGCGATGCCCGCCCATGGCCAATAATGAAAATGCCGCCTCAGGCCGATGGAGCGGGGGCGGCGCCACGGCGGGGCCGGGGGCAAACGCAACGCCGGTGATTGCAAAATATGTCTCGTGCCGGATTGCCGGACGGTTTGGTCTTTAAGATGGCGGCGCGTCTGCCACTGATTTAAAAGGAGTTTCAATCCATGGATCTGTACATGAATGCCCAACGGCTCAAATCTCTCCGTCAGTTTTCGGTTCGCATGCCGCGCGGCAGCACGCTCATGTGGCTGGCTTGCATGACACTGCTGCTCGCATTCGGCGGGGCCGCAAGTGCTGCGAGCCTCAAGCTCCCTTTACGCTTTGATTTTGGACCGGGGAAAAAAGTTCCCGGCTATATTCAGGTTTTGCCCAATATGCGCTACACGCCCAAGCGCGGCTACGGTTTTGATCTCGGTTTTAAAGTGCGGGGTGTGGATCGCAGCAACAGCCATGGGGTACGCGGACATTTTGTGACCAGCAACAAGCCCTTTTTCTTTTCGATAAAGCTGCCGCCCGGAAATTACAATGTCACGGTGACGCTGGGTGATTTAAAAGCCTCATCGGTAACAACCATAAAGGCCGAGCAGCGGCGGCTGATGTACGCCAGGCTGGCCACAAAGCCGGGACAGTTTATAACCCGCACGTTTACCGTCAATACACGCGTGCCGCAAATTTCAACGGGGGGGCGCGTTGGGCTCAAGCCGCGCGAGGTCGGCTCTCTGGAATGGGATAACAAGCTGACCATCGAGTTGAGCAACCGTCGGCCATGCCTTTGTGCCATGACCATCACTCAGGCCAGGCATCCAGTAACGCTTTTTATTGCCGGCGATTCCACCGATACGGATCAACGCTTTGAACCATGGTGCAGTTGGGGGCAGATGATTCCGGCATTCTTTATCCCCCGGCGCGTGGTGGTGGCAAACTATGCTGAGGACGGCGAATCGGCCAATAGTTTCATCGGGGAAAACCGTCTGAAGAAGGTAATGAGCGTCATCCGCCCGGGCGATTATCTGTTTATTGAGTTCGGGCATAATGACCAGCATGAGCGGGGCCCCAACGCCGGCCCGAAAAAGGAATATCGCACCTCCATTCTCACCATGATTCATGATGCGCGAGCCCATCATGCTATTCCGGTACTGGTAACACCGATGGCCCGCCGTCTGTTTCGTAACGGTCGGCTGTATAACAGCCTCGACGGCTTCCCCGCTGAAATGCGCCTCATCGCCCGACAGCAGCATGTAAAACTCATTGATCTCAATGCGATGAGTACGCAATTATTTAACGCTTTAGGCCCTAAAAAATCAGCCGTGGCATTTGTCGATCTGACACATAATGATGACTACGGCGCCTATGAAGTGGCCAAGTGCGTGATCCAGGGCATTCGCGATGCCCATTTGGGGCTCGTCAAGTTTATCCGGCCCAATATTAAGCCGTTTAATCCGGCACATCCCGATCCGGTTTCACAGTTTCATTTGCCGCGGGATCCGCAATATTCTGTCGTTAAGCCCTCAGGGTGGTAAGCTCAGATTGGCCGATGGTGGTGATGGCCGCGGGCAAATAGCTGTGGCATTTGGCCTACCCACTGGTGCGCTGGCATTTGCGTGCCCCGTGGCGGTCGCCGCTATCCGCCCTGTTGCCCGGCCGCCGCACCGCGCCCGTCGTGCGGCCGCTATGCCTCTGCCGTGCATCCGCCTCGGATCCGTATTATTTCGTGCTGGCTACCATCACAACATAATGGTCGTGATGTTTGCGGCCGCTCGCATCGGTGGTCTTCGCGGATAGGTGAACCTCACCGGGCGATAGTGTCACATGCGGCCATATGAACACGTGATCATCCCCATTTTGAAGGCCCTGCGATCGGCCGTCGATAAACAGCTCCACTTCCCGGCAATTGCTATACGCCTTAATAGGGAAATTCCCTGCGGGGCGCGGGGAATACCGTCGATCGCAGATATAGACAAATGGCTCCGTCGTCCATTGGGCCTTGTAAAAGAAATAGGCGTCGTTTTTTATCTTTCGATCATAGGTGACCAGGCCCTTGTCATTGCGGCCGGGATCGGCGCCCTCGTTCCGCTGCGCAGAGGAAAAGTCAAACATCACCCAGAGCGTGGTATTCCAAAGCCACGGGCGCGCTTTGATCGCCTTGTACGCCGCTTCGTGCACGACGCACTGCCATTCTTCGGGGTGCCAATTACCGCCGGGTTTGGGCTGCGTGACCGGGTATTCATGCTGGTTTACGTTGGCCCCCGCACCGTATTCGCTTAAACCGATGACTCGTCCGGGCATGCGTTCATGAACATGGCGGCGAATGCGATCCAGCGTCGTTGGCCAGTCCGCAGGCGTTCCACCGTACCAGCCTTCGTACCGGTTAAAGGAAATAATATCTGAAATGTAATTAATCGGGCTATAAGCATGTTGATCGGTGGCGGCAACCGTCAAGCGCGACGGGTCGAGATCATGGGCCAATTGATTCAACGCGAACAGGATGTCCCAGGGCAATTTGAATTTCGTTGCGGGAAGTGCTTCAAAACGATATTCGGATTTAAGCACCCGCGTCGATGGAAAGTCGAGCGCATTTTGGGCATTGGGTGCCACCTTGAAGCTCAATTCGTTAAATAGGCTCCACACAAACACACACGGATGGTTGTAATTCTGCTTCACGAGCTCAATAAATTGTTGTCGGGCGTTGTCATCAAACGCCCGCTCTTCTTCAATATGATTTACTAGGCCGTCTTCAGTCCAGACCACCAGGCCGGCGCGATCAAAGGCGTCATACGTCGTCTGATCATGCTGATAATGTGCCATGCGTACCGACCGCGCACCGAGATCGGCGATCATGGCGCAATCCTGCAGATAGTCGGCTTTTGTTGCGGCACGGCCAATTTTCGGCCGATCATCATGCGTGCATACGCCGTGCAATGGATACGACTCACCATTTAAATAAAAGCCTCTGTCCGGATCGATATGAAAATAGCGCAAGCCCAGTGGCTGTTTAAGGCGGTCCAGAAGCTTGCGGCCCTGTCGCATTTCAATCACCATGGTGTACAAATAGGGATCGATCCGGCCATGCCACAGGTGCGGACGATTGATCTTCATGCCGCTTACCGCTTCCACCTGTTGCTGTGCACCGATCCTGCCGGCATGGTGGGCGGTGGCAACGATCTGGTGCGTATGGTCAATGGCGTACCAATCCACACTGACATTGGCGGAGCGGTTGGTGGCATTTCGCAGCATGGCGGTGAGCTTAAGGCGGGCGGTTTGGCGCGAAATCTCTTCCTGCAAGATATAGGCCCCCGGCGAACCATAATCGAGCGGTGAAATGGACACAGGATTTAATATCAGCAGGTGGGCGGTGCGATAAAGACCGCCAAAAATGTTAAAGTCGCCGGCCAGAGGGGGAATATTTTTATTCCATGCGTTATCCACCCGCACGGCCAGCAGATTTGCGCCCGCGGGGTTCCATTGCCGCGTGGCATCAAAGCAGAAGCCGGCGAAATTTCCGCGGTGTTCCCCGACCCGTTTGCCATTGACATAGACGGTGGCAACCGTGGCTGCCCCTTCAAAATAAAGGAAATAATTCTTTTGTTTGCCGTTACGCAATTCGTGCACTCGGGGGACATGCAGGCGATACCATGTTGGGCCGCGATAGTAGTGGCCGTGCTTTTCGCCGTCGATACCGTTGTAGGTATGCGGCAGCGAAACGCGCTGCCACGACGCATCGTTAAAATCAGGTTTCTCGGCACCCACAACGTCGCGGCGGATGAACCGCCAATCATCGTCTAATGGAACGCTCAGGCGACAATCCGAGATCGCCGTCAAAGCGGCTGGAGGATTGCCGCGTGCCAGTGTTCCGGCCGCCGCGGCTGCCGCGGATAGCAGCCAATGACGCCGGGAAAACCGCTTTATTTCGATTGCCATGGGACCACCCCTATCAGAGTGCCAACCATCCAGGGTGCGTGACACGTTATGCCGCAGCTCGCCCATCCATAGAGCCACCAATCATATTCCATACACCGCTCGGCCATTGATGATGCCCGGTTGCAGG
>JAJZGD010000195.1 GCA_021804985.1 Planctomycetota bacterium | reverse complement strand
GGCATTTCAGCCCCACCCCGCGGGGCGGCGTGCTTTTTGCCCCCCCTCTGCGGCGCGGCTCCTCGGTGTACCCTCCGTGTCAGGTACGCCATCGTCGCCACTGCTTGATGGGTGTCAAAAATCACGCCGTCGCAACCCGGCGATTACTCGGACAGGCTCCTGGGTCTATCGTTTGCCACAGGCGAAAATTGCGCAGCAAATTTGCGGCTCGGCCAGCGGCGGGAAGCGGTTGGCCAATATCGGCCGGTTCTTCGGGTTCGCAGCACGCGGCCACCGAGCGGTAGCAGGCTTCTGGCCGGCTCAGGGGTGCGGGGGCTGCCGGTCCAACGCTGCGGCATTTATTATCGGGGGACAAAATCAGGCTTAAGTTGCACAAACATTTTTTCAAACGAGCGGTATATCGCATCGCCGACCGTGAGGCGGTGCTCCAGGGAGAGATTGTGATAATCTTTCAGCGTCAGGCCGTCATAATGCCCCATCCAGCCGCAGGCGATGCTGCGCGACGCCAATAGAAAGTGCCGCTCCTCGGCGGCGGTGCAGGATAGCGGAAACGTCTCCTCAATGACGACGGGCTTGCCGACGGCGCATCGATGCAGCACGTCCATGGCCTGATTCAAATCTTTGGACTGGGGATAAATGTGAATGCTGATAAAACTCAGATGCGGGGCGATCACCCGCGGTATAAAACCCGAAAACCATCCCCATTTGGGTATCCACGGCAAAAGGCCCACGGTAATCAACGTTTTGGGGTCGCGTGAACGAATCGCCCGTTTCATGGCGTCAATCCAACGGACAGCTAACCGGGCGCGATTGGCATGGCCGGGATTCAGGGCGATGAATTGCAGAAAATCGTATCCGCCGAAGGAACTTTTCGGCTGCCATTTCCCGGGTTTCCGGCGGGACGCGGGCACCAACGGTTCGTTGATCAGGTCATAGCAAAATACGGCGTGGCTTTTGGCGCAGGTTGCCGCGATGGTGCGCCAGAAATTTGCCTGCGCCGTCCAGCGGTGCCGATCGTTCATGGCGTTGTACCATTTGGGCGTGTCGGAAACGCGGTAACAGGCCAGTCCCGTGAGATCGAGATAAAGCTGATTTTTTCTTGCCAGACGCAGCAGGCGCGAGAGCAACTCGAAGGACACGGGATTGGGCTTATCCGGAGCGAGCATGAACTTTCCAAATTGCAGATGCACCCGCACCACATTGGCACCAAGCGCCCGCATGTTGCGGAAATCCCGCGCTACGGTGGACCAATGCTGTACCCAGAAATCCTCAATAAGCCGGCCATGATTGCCGTAATTAAATCCCCATGGATAGAAGGCTTTTCGCGAGGGCAGCCGTTCAAAGCCGTGCTGATTTGGAGCCACGGCGATGCGCTGCTGGGGCGGCGAATGCAGTGCATGTTTCTGCGCGGCCGGCGCTACGCCGGGTATCAAAGCGCTTAGCACTCCGACCAAGGCATTTTGCACGCAGTGTGAAATCGGGAGAAAAGAAAGTTTCGGCCGCACCGCCATTCGGACGCTCCTGTCCTATGCGTTGAAGAGAACTCTTCAGTGGAGGCCTGCAATATAATTGCCGGCGGCGGTCAGGCTTCCGCGAGTTTTTTTTCCCAGGCGCTCAGATGTAGCGCTAAATCGGCCTTGAGCTTTTCATACGCTTGCTCGGCGGATTTTAGTCGCGCTGGCTCCCGCGCCATTTCCGCCGATGCAAAGGATTCCTCGGTTTGGCGAATTTGCCTTTCAAGGCCGGCGATCTGTGCCTCGAGGTCCGCAATCGACTTTCGCATGATCTGATGGGGAATTTTGTTTGGCTCGCGGGATGGTGGCGGCGGTGCGACTACGGGAACCACCTTCCTTGCTGCATTTTTGGCCTCAAATTCCGCGATCGCGCCAAGTTTTTTGGTCATCATGTCAAGATATTCGCTGCAGGATATATCCAGCAGGCGCCAGCCGGGGCCGGAAGGATCCCACGGCTCAAGCGCAAGAATTCCGTCGCATACGGAATCAAGAAAGCAGCGATCATGCGAAACGATTAGCAGCGTGCCGGTGTAGGTTTGCAGGGCCTGTTCCACCACTTCGCAGGTCATCAGGTCGAGATGGTTGGTGGGTTCATCCATAAGGATGACATTGGCGGGGTTCAGAAGCATTTTCGCCATTGAAACACGGGCTTTTTCGCCGCCGGAAAGACCGGCAATGGGCTTGTCCACGGTATCGCCGGAAAAAAGAAACAGTGCGGCAAGATCGTAAATCTGTTGCCGATTGGCGGTGATGCGGGTCGCCTGCAGTTCCTGAAAAATGCTGTTCTGTAAATTCAGGTCCTGCTGCTCCTGCCGGTAATATTGAACGACCACGCCGTGCCCCCAGATGGCGGTGCCCGAATCGGGTGGAATCAAACCGGCGAGAATATTAAGCAGCGTGGATTTGCCGGATCCGTTGGGGCCGACAATGCCAATGCGCCGCCCGCGCGGCAATTCGAATTCAATATCCTTAAAAAGCTTCAGGCCACTGTAACCGTGGCTGAGGCCTTTGATCTTGAGCACTTCGCGGCCACTGGGCTTTTCGACCTGCAGGTTGAGAATCATGCTGGTGCCGGGGCCTGTCGGCTTACCGACCGCTTGATCGGTTTTGAAGCGTTCCAGACGGATTTTTCGCCCCTTGGCCTGCCTTGCACGCTGCCCCGCCTGAAAGCGCCGGATGTATTCCTCCTGCTTTTCCACGAATTTTTTCTGCTGCTGCCACTCCCGTTCCTGCGACAGCCGACGAAGTTCGCGCTGTTCGAGAAATGCCGAGTAATTGCCCGGGTAACTTTCAATGCTGCCGGAGGTTAAATCCCAGATCTCGTTGGCGACCTGATCGAGAAAATAGCGATCATGGCTGACAATAAGCATCGCCGCTTCTGAAAGTTCGAGCAGCTTTTCCTCCAACCATCCAAGCATCGCCATATCAAGATGGTTTGTAGGTTCGTCGAGGATAATAATATCGCCCGCCTCGAGTAGCATTCGGGCTATTTGCACCCGTGATTTTTGACCGCCGGAAAGGCGTCCGACCGGTGTGCCCAAATCCTCCGGGCGAAAGCCGAGATCATGGATCACCGCATCGACCTTGCGGTCGATTTCCCAGCCACCGGCATGTTCAAAAAGATGTTGCAGATGGTCAAAACGTTTCATGGCGGCATCATGTTCGGGCCCCGCGGGCAAATCCGAAAGGCTTTGGGCGACGAGTTGCATGTCGTTTTCGATCTGATGAACGTGGTCGAGCGCGAGCTTGATCTGGTGGGAAAGCGTTTGATCCGGATCGAGGCGTGGCTGCTGGGGAACGTAGCTGATGGTGGTTCCGCGTTGCCGACTAAGTTCGCCGCCATCTATTTCAAGTTCGCCGGCAATCAGTTTTAGCAGTGTGGTTTTGCCGCAACCGTTGGGCCCCACGATACCGATGCGTTGGCCGGGCTCGATGGAGCCGGATACGCCGGAGAGCACGGTTTGGCCGCCGAAGGATTTGGTAATATCACGCAATGAGAAAATGGCCAAAGAGAGTCGCTCCAATATAAAAGGGTGCACGCCATGATTCCCGTGGGGCGCGTCCGGATTTTTCACCGCCGATCACGTTCGTCGGCCTGCCAGAGATTATCGCACTTCGGGCCGTCCGTCACCATGATTACAGCCGCAGTTAAATATGTTACGATAATCAGCACGGAGGCGTGGCAGAGCGGTTGAATGCGCCGGTTTTGAAAACCGGTGACGGGGAAACTCGTCCGGGGGTTCGAATCCCTCCGCCTCCGCTAACGGTCGGAGAAATTGTGCTCACACTCCCGTATCGTCTGGCAACCCTGATATATATTTTTGACGACGCCGGCAGAACACTGCTTCTGGAACGCACGCGCAGCCCGAATCGAGGGCTTTTATCGCCGCTGGGCGGAAAGCTTGAAGCGGATGTTGGCGAATCACCCTATCAGTGTGCCGCGCGGGAACTCGCGGAAGAAGGGGATGTGCATGTGCCGGTGAGTTCGCTTCGGTTGATGGGAATGGTGGCCGAACGCGGCTTTGAAGGCAAAGGGCACTGGCTGATGTTTTGCTTTGAGTTGCTGGAACCGATATTCCCCGCCGAGCGGCAAATGCCGGAAGGCGCGCTGCGCTGGGTGCCCATGAACGCGCTGGAGCAGGAAAACATACCGCAAACGGATCGCGAAATTATCTGGCCGATGGTCAGAACCCACAGCATGCGCCTCGGCAACCCGAAGCCGGAGATATTCAGCGTGTTTATTGACTGCACGGACAGCGAAGAATTGTTGATCAGCACCGAGCGGGATTAGACGGCTCCGCACCGCGGCGCCAGATATGCGGTGGGTTGAGCTGCACCGGAATTATTCCACTTCGTCATCGTCATAATACAGATCATCTTCGTCGATATCATCATCGTCGAAGTCGTCATTGAGCGATTCCTCGCCAAAGTCGGGCGCATCATCTTCCTCATCTTCGTCTTCGTCGTCATCGTCATCATCGAGGTCGTCATCATCCTGATCATCATCGTCATCATCAAGATCATCATCGTCTTCCTCTTCATCCGGTGCGGGGCGCCGTTTGGCCGCCTCCAAAGATGTTTCCAGCAGAGAATCAGGATTTAGCCACGCAAAAAGCTCAATGCCGGATCGCGTTAGGGCCAGGGCATCGCCTGCGACGATTTCAGCGCCACACGCACCGACGGATGGCGTGGCGAGCGTGTCGGGCGTGGAGCGTGCAGGGAATGAATCGGCTGAAAAGGAGCCGGCATGGCGGCTCCGATCAATAACTGCGCTATACATAATCAGGCTCTCCAAAATCGCGTTGCATCGCTTCCGTATGAAAAAAGGATATGGTTACAATGCCTTTAAGGGCCGGGCTGTTGGACTACGTGACTCACGGGGCCAAACCTCGGCGAACGCCGGTAAAATATCGGCAAATTCGGCTAAGTCAATGACCCGCGTGGGCTGCCCGTTTTAATTTCCACGTCCGATTTGGCCGGCGAGCCTCGGAACGTATCCTTCAGGAGACGCATAGTGTTGAAAGCCATTGAAAAAACGGCGATTTTTCCCGGCACGTTTGATCCTCCCACATTGGGGCATCTCGATGTCATAGAACGAAGCCGCCACCTTTTCGATCGGCTCATTGTGGCCATCGGCATTAACGCGGACAAAACCGAATTATTTCCGGTTGCGACACGAAAACGTCTGCTTGAAAAACTGATCGCGGATTGGCCCAACGTCAGCGTTGAGGCATACAAGGGCCTTACGGTGGACCTGGTAAGACGGCGCGGCGCCGTGGCCATTCTCCGCGGATTGCGCAATATGACGGATCTGGAGTATGAGTTTCAATTGGCCCTCACGAATCGCGCGATCGCATCGGTTGATACGGCCTTTATCATGACCAACGAAAAGTTTGGTTTCACGAGCAGCAGCCTTATCCGGCAGATCGTAGCGCTCGGCGGCGATTTAAACAAGTTAACCACACTTCTGCCCCCGCAGGTAATTGCGGAGCTTGACCAATTGCGTCGGCAGCGCGGGCGCTTAAAGTCGGGCGCCCGCCGCCGCTGATCCCCCCCCGCCGTTTTTGCTTGCCGGTGGCGGTGCTGTGCGCCGGAAAATCGCCGTATGGCGCACCGGAGGCGAGTGGCATGACCGCAGAGATGAAAAACTTTTTTCAGCGCGTACACTAGGAGCCTGTCCGGGTAATGGCCGGGATTGGGATGGGTCTGAAATGTGCCGAATGCGCGGCGGAGGATCGAGCCGACTCTGAATAACGAGTCATCGAGATCCGACAACAAAGCAGGCGGGGCATTTCAGCCCCACCCCGCG
>JAJZGD010000194.1 GCA_021804985.1 Planctomycetota bacterium | reverse complement strand
CTGCGGCGCGGCTCCTCGGTGTACCCTCCGTGTCAGGTACGCCATTCGTCGCCGCTGCTTGATGGGTGCCAAAAATCACGCCGTCGCAACCCGGCGATTACTCGGACAGGCTCCTGAGGCTGAGCGTAGCGCCCTTGCTCTATCCGCCTTTGCAGGTTGAAATCAGAGGTGTCTGACGGGGGCTTGACAGTGCACTCTGATAAGGCCACGCATCACGTGTTCAGCATGACCATGGCGTGGGCAGCGATGGTGCTGCTGGTATTGGCGGGGATGGGCGGCTGCGCAACAGCGCCTCAGCTGGCTCCCGGGGTGAGCGCCGCCGCCAATGTGGCCGCGGCCAAAGGGCCCGTAAACCCGGAACTCGCCATCGTGCTCGGCCACTTGGCAAAAGCGAGCAACGATAAATGTAAGCTGGCCTTTCTCGCGGGCTTCAAGGGGCTTTCAGCGCCGGCGGCGAAATTTAATAACTTCATGGGTAAATCTCAGCACGCGCTTTTATCGCAGCTCCAGGCTTGGGCTCACGCGCACAACGTAAAGCTTGTATCCCATCACCGAGGCGGCCTCTTTGGTGCGGCTCAAAAGCTGCAAAGTGCCCAATACGCCCATGAATTGCTGACATCCGGCGGCTCTACGTTTGAGCATCTTTATCTTCTGCTGATGTACACCGACTTTTCCTGGCAGATTCAGTTGGATAAAGCCGCCTTGGAATCCAAATCGCCCCCCGTTCCGCTCGCATATCTACACCATGCGCTGGCGATCAATCGGCAATCACGTGGGATGATCACCGCAATCCTCTTTGGCAAGGCATCCAAATAGGGCGCCGCTCGCTGGTGGTATGCCGAGCGTGGGACGACCTGAAATTTCCGGGGTAGGCCATATTAGCGGCCTACCCAAGCCAATTTTGGCCCAGCTTTTTTGGTTCGGCCGGTCATTTCAATCGCCTGCGGCGCCAAACGGCTTCACAATATTTTCCGCACGTGTGAATATCCTGCCAATTTCCATTATCCTTGCATTGACGAACCCCATCTCTGCCGATATGCTTTAGGGTCTATATCAGGCTTGGTGCCCGAGGGGTCGCGGGCGGTCTCCCGAACATGATCACCGGCGGCAGAGCCTTTAGCGGCACACGGTTAGGAAACGCATCGTTGTACGTTCTGGAGTCTCCATGGCCCTTAAAAAAGTCTCCGGCAAACCTCGGAAGCAATTGCAAAAATCAAAAAAAATCGTTGCTTTAAAATTTAAACCCCCGTCCCGCACCCGCAGTGCGGCGGGCGGCTCGTCCAACGCCAAGCCCTCCAATGCAAAAAAGAGGATTGCGGCCACAGTAAAAGCCAAAGCTGTCTCCAAACACAAGAAGGTTGCGCCCACCGCAAAAGCGGGCAAAAGTGCCGCCAAACCGTTGACGCCTTCCCGGAAAACTGCCGCTGCAAAGAACGGCCGCGGTCAGGTGCCGGCGCTTGCCACTCGGCGGGTGTCGCTGGTGCGGCGCGCTGCATCGGCCCCCGGCAGGGACGGAAAAATCTCGAGCGCTGGCGGCCGCAATCGTATTCATCTAAATGGCTCTAAGCCCGCGCCCGCAGAATTGCCGGTTGAGAAGCTTAAAAAGAGTGATATTGAATATTTCCGTGGCCTTTTGCTTGAAAAGCGGCGCGAACTCATCGGCGACATGGGCTCCATGGAAAGCGAAGCCTTCCGCAGCGAGGGGGGCCATTCCTCCAGCCCCATCCATATGGCAGATGTCGGGACCGATAATTTCGAGCAGGAATTCACGCTTGGCTTGCTTGAGAGCGAACGCCAGACGCTTCGTGAAATTCATGAGGCCATTGAGCGACTCGATAATGGCACCTTCGGCGTGTGCGTAGCAACCGGAAAACCGATCGGCCGCGCTCGTCTCGAAGCCAAGCCATGGGCTAAATATTGCATTGAATATGCCCGCCAGCTCGAGCGCGGTCATGTCGCCCGCGATCTCGAAGCCAGCGCGGATGCCGCCGATGACTCCGACGAAGAAGACGAATAAGCTTTTAAAGGATATCTTTTTGCACCCCGACGGTGCCGCTGATTGCACGCCCGGGGCCTGGGAGCCTGTCCGAAAAAAAATATTGTTTTTTTCTTGCTCTCCGATGGATAAACCTATACACTTCGAGCCATATTATCCTTTTTTCGGGGGAGCACCATATGCCCAAAATCAACCAACATGGCCAAGTTACTATTCCCATCTGGATGCGCCGGCAGCTACATCTTGAACCCGGTAGCTATGTTGACGTGTCCATGAAAAGTGGCCACGTCATCGTGAAGCGCAAACGCGAAAAAGCGAAATCCGCACCGGCCCACTGAGCCGCCGCCCCCCTTCGCGCATTACGATTTCCCGTTGCGTTTGATCCGGAACATGGGTGCATGGGTGGCACTGCCCGCTGCGCCCCGCGCGCTAAGTCCGTTAACGCCAAAGCGCTCATCAAGCCGCGGCCGCATCCGTTTTCAATCTCCGCCGTCGCAGTACAATGGTCTGGCCGGCAAAAACCTTTTCTCCCACCTTCACACACGGTTCCCACCCCTCCGGATCCGTAACCATCAGCTCCGTCCGGCTCCCAAAGGCAATCATGCCAAAACGCTCACCCCGCGTGAGCGAATCGCCCACCATCTGCGGGCATATGATCCGCCGGGCAATCGCGCCGACAATTTGTCGCACCACCACCCGCCCCCACGGCGTTTCCATCGTCAGATTGTTGGATTGATTTTTAAGGCCCGCGGCTGAATGGCGGGCATCGAGAAAGCTGCCCGGCTCAAAAACGATGGATTTAATCACGCCATCACACGGGCTGCGGTTGATGTGGACATCCAGCACGCTTAAAAAAATGCCCACCTTAAGTGCCGGACTCTCTATCCATGCGCCAGATTCCACCGTGCTGATTTCAGTGATCCGCCCGTCCGCCGGCGACACCATCACATCGGCATCACTGGGCACATCACGCAGCGGATCGCGAAAAAAAAGCAGCATGGCCACCGTAACGATGGCTGCGATGCACGCCAGCGGCGGAATAAGCAATCCCATTACCACCGTCAAAATGCCGCCGCCGATCAATATGGGCAACCAATATTTCCAACCCAATAGCGAAATGGGAAACCAAAAGCGGGCTTGGATCATCGGTGGCCTTTCGGTCCGGCATTTGTGGGATGGCATATCATGGACGAACTCCCGCTCGTGCTATCTGGCGCTTTTCAAGCCGCATCCCGTCGCGGTTTTGGTGCGGCCGCTGCACGCCACGCCGACGTCAGAATCCCCGATGCATAAGAGCCGCCGCGCGGTGGCGGCAGTCATTCCTGGTTAACGGACGCCATTCGCAACCCCCCGCGATTATACTCGACAGCCCGGCACTATTCTGACCAGGAGCGCTCGTGCCAAGCCACACCGTCATGACGCCCGAAATGGTTACCTTGCGTTTTCAAGTCGCTGGTTTATTTACCCGTGCCATGGCGTTTCTTTTTGACACACTCATGATGTTTCTTGCCTGCTTCGCTGCGCTTCTTCTCGTAAGCATTGGCGGCGCTAATGCCATCACCATAACGCTAAGTATCCTCATTCCTTTTTCCATTCTGCTCGGATATTTCACCGTGCTGGAAACCTATATGCACGGACAAACCCCGGGAAAGCGCATCATGGGGTTGCGCGTGATGGATGCCGCCGGCCGGCGATTAACCTTCGACGCCGTGCTCATCCGCAATATGGTTCGCTTCCTTGACTATGTACCCGCCATGATGTTTCTCGGCGGTTCGGTCGCTGCGGCCGACCCACTCCACCGTCGCATCGGTGATTTTGCCGCGCACACCATAGTGATTCGGCATCGACGCACGGCGCTGCCAACTGCCGTGACGCACCAAAAAAAAAGCTTCAACAGCTTTCACTCCGACTCGATCATCCGCAGTCGTATCCTTGAGCGAATCACCGTGGATGAACGTGACCTGATCATTGACATGGTGCTTCGCCGCGATGGCATGGATATCCCCTCGCGCGAGGCGCTTTTCGCGCAAGCAGCCGAATATTTTCAGATAAAGCTCGCGATCCCCGCGCAGCAGCGTGAGCATCTCAGTGATGAACAGTACATTCTTAATCTCGCGATGGTGCTGCAGGAAGATTGGTTTAAGGGATAACCGGTCGGGTCGCAGGTAAGCCCGACGCTGGCCCCTTCACCGCAATGGATCCGCCGCTTCATTGCGGTACGCTGCCTCATAACGCGTCGCCAGAAACTCCCAGTTGAATCGCGTCCGCCACGCCTCATATCCCGCGGCCGCCATCTGTGCCCGCCGCGGCTTATCCCCCAGCAACTCTTCAATCGCGGCGGTCAGCGTGCGGATATCACATTGGCAATAACCCGGAGGCGCTCCCGGCTTGGGATGCGTGGGAATAATCATGCCGCTGCCGCTCCAGGCTGCTATCTCGCGGCTATTGCCGACATCATTGGCGATAAAGGGTGTCTTCGACGCCAGTGCCTCAAAAAGCACCAGCGGCGAACACTCAATATTGGATGGAAACACGAACATATCCGCCGCGTGATAGGCCGCAATCACATCGGCCCGCGGCGGGTTCAGCAGAAAAACCTGCCGACGGCCAAGTGAACGCCACCGCACCCATTTACTAGCGACGTGATCCCGCGGCAGACATCCGAGCGATGCATTGGTATTGCCGATGATCACCAGGCTCGCCGCACCAATTTTCGCTGCAACAAATGCGGCAATCGCTTCTTCATGCCCCTTCCATGCCGTGTGCGATCCCACCGTCAGCAGCATCGGTCGATTCGCCGGAATGCCATAGCGGCTGCGAAAGGTAGGGTCCACCACATTAAATTCCGCAGCCGATGCGCCATTGGGGATAACCTCTATATTGGCGAGCTTATTCGACCGGCAAAATTCAATGTCGCGGTACGTATCGGAATGAAAGATCAGTCGCTGATACTTGGCAAGAATGGCCGGCAGATCCGCAAAATATTGTTTGTAGGCCGGGTCATAAAGCCCCGAAAAACCGCACGGCGAAATAACTTTCCGATACGGAATCTGATCTAAAATGGGAAAAAGTGCATCCGTCGCCCACTGCTGCGCCGCGTACGACATGACAACATCAAAAGAACCGCCAGCGATAAAGTCCTGATATTTCTGAATCTCACCGGTCATGCCCCGCACCGCATTGCCCTGACAGTCAAACTCGGCAATCCGCACACCGTTGATAAGCTTTTGCGGTCGGTCACTGCATGCCGTGGTGGCCACCGTCACTTCGTGACCATGCTGCACCATAAGTTCCGAAAGCTGTCGAACTACTTCTTGTGATCCGCCGGTACGCGGATGATAAAACTCAACGGTATGAACAATACGCATGGGTGCTCCAACCATCTTCGGATCATGGCAAAATCATCGCGCGCCGCGGCGAATGCGGCCCAGTTTCCGCACCACGCGGCCCGGCACCGCCCGGATCCGCCGCGGCAGCGTCTGGCTGTGAAACTGATTTCGCAACGAGCGCATACGCATCGCAAGGCGATCGGCCAGCGCCGCCGGTGCCAAGTCAAACCGGTGCGCTGTAACGGCCGCAATTTGCTCCAGTATTTGCTCCATATGCGCAAGCGGTATTTGCCGCTTCGCCGGGCGCCCGCCGCGAAGCAGCGCCGCAAGCGCCTGATGCACCGGCTCAACATTCGGCGAACCAACCGTCATGGCGATATTTTCCGCTGCAAGTCCAATGCAGCGCGATTCAAAAACTTCCGTGCGACACATACTGCCCGGATGTTCCCGATAAACCTGCAGAACCTCCGGCAGATTGGCCATCTTAAAGCGGCGCGACATCCGTGACCAAAGCTCAAAATCTTCATG
>JAJZGD010000193.1 GCA_021804985.1 Planctomycetota bacterium | reverse complement strand
GAGCACCCCGATCTGGTGCGCCAGTATCTGGGCACCGTGGTGCCGTATTCAGACAATTTTTTTGCCACGCTTAATTCCGCCGTGTTTTCCGACGGATCATTCTGCTATGTGCCCAAGGGTGTTAAATGCCCGATGGAGTTATCCACCTATTTTCGCATCAATGAGAAAAACACCGGACAGTTTGAGCGCACCCTGATCGTGGCAGATGAAGGGGCGTCAGTCAGTTATCTCGAGGGATGCACGGCACCGATGCGGGATGAAAATCAGCTGCATGCCGCCGTGGTGGAACTTGTCGCGCTCGGTGATGCCCGGATTAAATACTCCACCGTTCAGAACTGGTACCCCGGCGATAAGGATGGCAAGGGGGGCATTTATAATTTTGTCACCAAGCGCGGAAAGTGCCTCGGCGATAACAGCCGCATTTCCTGGACGCAGGTCGAAACCGGATCCTCGATTACATGGAAATATCCGAGTGTTATTCTTCAGGGAGACAATTCCGTCGGCGAATTTTATTCCGTCGCGCTGACCAATCATCGCCAGCAGGCCGACACCGGAACCAAAATGGTGCACATTGGAAAAAACACCCGCAGCACCGTGGTGTCGAAGGGAATATCGGCAGGCTATGGGCAAAATACCTACCGCGGGCTGGTGAAAATACTAAAAAATGCGACCAATGCCCGCAATTACACCCAGTGTGATTCCATGCTGCTTGGCGATAAATGCGGCGCCCATACGTTTCCGTATATTGAAGTGCGCAACACCTCCGCCAAGGCGGAGCATGAGGCCTCCACTTCAAAAATTGGCGAGGATCAACTCTTCTATTGCAAACAACGCGGCATCTCGCTGGAAGATGCTGTGAACATGATTATCAACGGCTTTTGCAAAGAGGTCTTCAAAGAGCTGCCCATGGAATTTGCCGTTGAAGCACAAAAACTTTTGGGCGTAAGCCTTGAGGGCAGCGTCGGCTGACCAGGGGCACCCGCCCGCCATTATTTTTTCCCGGAAGGAAGCACGCCACATGGCTATTTTAGATGTTAAAAACCTGCATGCCCGCGTACAGAACCGCGAGATACTCAAGGGCATTGACCTGACGATCAACCCAGGCGAGGTGCACGCCATCATGGGTCCCAATGGCTCGGGCAAAAGCACGCTGGCATCGGTGCTTGCGGGCCGCGAAAACTATGAGGTGACTGCCGGCACCGCGGAATTTAACGGCAAAGACCTGCTGGATTTATCGCCCGATGAGCGCGCCTGCGAAGGGTTATTCCTGGCGTTTCAATACCCGGTGGAAATTCCGGGGGTCAGCACCAGCTACTTTCTCAAAGCGGCAGTGAATGCGATACGCAAATACCGCGGCGAGCCGGAGCTTGATGCCATGGACTTCCTCAAGCTTATTAAAGAGAAAATGAAACTGCTGGAAATGGATCAGAGCTTCATGAATCGGTCCATCAATGAAGGGTTTTCGGGCGGTGAAAAAAAACGCAACGAAATATTTCAGATGACGGTTCTCGATCCGTCGCTGTGCATTCTGGATGAAACCGATTCCGGCCTTGATATCGACGCGCTCAAGGTGGTATCGCAGGGCGTTAACGCGCTGCGCAATAAATCGCGCGGCATTTTGATCGTAACGCATTACCAGCGATTGCTGGAATACATTGTGCCGGATTTTGTCCATGTACTGCGCGATGGAAAAATTATTAAATCCGGTGATAAATCCCTTGCTTTGGAACTTGAAGCCAAGGGATACGGATGGCTGGAAACCGTCGCGGCATGAACGCGCGGCAACCCGCGTACAAAAACCCCGAATACTCTGCGGAGCTGATTAAATGACACAAACCGCCCGGCCGATTTCGGCTGATACCGATAACTCAAGCGGCCCGCTTGCCGTTGGCCCGGATTTTGGCCGCCCATGGCTGGCGGAATTTCGCCAGGCTGCCGCCAAAACCTTTGCGCGGGTGGGGTATCCCTCGGCTACGGATGAAGATTGGCGCTACACCCCGTTGGCGCCCCTGACCCAAAATCACTTCCGCACGATTCCCGCCGCCGGCGCGGTCTCGCGTGATGCCATCGCCCATCTCAGCCTCGCGTCCCGGGGTTTTTATGAACTGGTTTTTGTCGATGGTTACTTTTCCGCCGCCCTTTCACAAACCACCGGCCTGAGCGGGCTGATTGAATTTCATAATTTTCAGGGGGCGGCCGGCGGCGAGTCCGATCGCATTGCCAAATATCTCGGCCACGAGTTGCCGTCTGGCATCAACGGTTTTGCTGCCCTGAATGCGGCGAGCTTTTCCGATGGCGTGTTTTTGTATATACCTGCCGGCGTTACCGTCGATAAGCCAATTCATATTCTGTGGGCAACCACGCGGCATAACCACCCCGTGATGGTTTATCCGCGCGGATTGATTTACGCCTGCAGCCAATCGCGAGCGGTCATCGTACAAACCTATGCCGATCTGGACTCCGATCATCCCGTATTTACCAACGTTGCGACCGAAGTGATTGCCGGGCGTGGAAGCCATCTTGAACTCATCAAAATACAGCGTCAGGCACTGCTCGGCTTGCACATGGCCAACGAAGCGGTGCATGTGCATGGCAGTGCGACGTTTCAATCTTTGGCGATGAACCTCGGCGCCGTTTTGACGCGGAACAACTTGTCCGTGCACCTTGCGGAGCCATTTGCACAGGCCACGCTCAACGGGCTGACCATCAGCGCCGGATCGCAGCGTGTGGATAACCACACCTTGCTGGATCATGCGAGGGAAAACTGCCCGAGCCACGAACTATACAAAAGCCTGCTCGCGGGAAATGCGGCGGGCGTATTTCGCGGAAAAATTCTGGTGCGGCCCGATGCCCAGAAAACCGATTCCAAGCAGACCAGCAAAGCCATGCTGCTTTCGGACAGCGCCGTGATGAATTCGCAGCCGCAGCTTGAGATTTACGCCAACGACGTTAAGTGTACGCACGGATCAACCACGGGCCCGCTGGATGATGAGCAGTTGTTTTATCTGCAAAGCCGCGGCGTCAGTGCGCAGCAGGCCCAGGCGCTGCTTACCTATGCGTTTGCCGGCGATGTGCTTGATCGCATTATTGATCCCGCCGCGCGAGAATTTATTTCGGTACTGGTGGCCGAGGCACTTTCCCGGCTGCATATTGCGCCGGTGGAATTATGATTGAGGCACCCACTGCCGCGGGTACCCAAAGCGCCGCCCCCCCGGTTTGGAACGCCGCAGACGTGCGCCGTGATTTTCCCATTCTTCACCATGTCGACCGGCCAGTAGCGTATCTGGACAACGCCGCGACCAGCCAAAAGCCCGATGCGGTGATTGCCGCCACCACACGCTATTACAAATCCGCCAACGCCAATATTCACCGCGGGGTATATCGGCTTAGCGTCGAGGCGACCGATGCCTTTGAGGCGGCGCGAACCAAAGTGGCCGCATTCATCGGCGCGCCGGATCGGGACGAGCTTATTTTTACGGGCGGCTGCACGGAATCCATCAATCTTGTGGCCATGACATGGGGGCTTGAAAATCTGCGGAAGGGCGAGCGGATTATTCTTACGCAGATGGAACATCACTCCAACATTGTGCCATGGCAGCTGTTGGCGCAGCGAACCGGTGCCGTGATTGAAGTGGTGCCCATAAGCGCCGCAGGTGAATTGGATATAGGGGCGTATCAGCAACTGCTGACCCAAAAGGCTGCGCTGGTCGCGGTGACGCATATTTCCAACGTGCTCGGCACGATCAACCCCATTGCAGTAATGTCGAAAATGGCCCATGAACACGGGGCGAAAATTTTGGTCGATGGGGCCCAGTCCGTTCCGCATATGCCGGTGGATGTTAAGCAGCTGGGTTGCGATTTTTTTGCCTTCGCAGGCCACAAAATGTGCGGCCCGACCGGCATCGGCGGCCTTTGGGCTCCGCGCGGCATTCTGGAAGCGATGCCCCCCTACCAGGGCGGCGGCGATATGATCAGCACCGTTGAATTCGCCGGATCCACCTGGAATAAAATTCCCCACAAATTTGAGGCCGGCACACCGAACATTGCCGGGGCCATCGGCCTGGGCGCCGCCGTCGATTATCTCAGCCATTTGGATATGCGGCAGGTGGCCCACATTGAAGCCCAGCTGCTCGCGTACGCCGAAAAGCAATTGCAGACCATTCCGGGTTTGCGTTTCGTCGGTGCCGCCGCCGACAAAGCATCGGTTATTTCTTTCACACTCGATGGTATTCACCCGCACGACATTGGAACCATTCTTGATCAGGAGCATGTGGCCATCCGCACGGGCCACCATTGCTGCCAGCCACTGATGGACTTTTATCACATACCGGCGACGGCGCGTGCCTCGCTGGCCTTCTACAATACCCCGGCGGATATTGACGCACTGGTAAATGGCCTGCGCCGCGTTATTGAGGTGTTCGCCTGATGTCGGACCTGCGTGACTTGTATCAACAAACGATTATCGATCACACCCGCCGGCCACGAAATTTTCGCCCGATGCCCGACGCCGACCATCACGCCCGTGGCCACAACCCACTCTGCGGCGATCGGCTGGAACTGTATCTGAAGCTTTCGGGCGACCGCATCACCGAGGCAACTTTTACGGGCGCGGGTTGCGCCATTTCCACCGCGTCGGCCTCTATGATGACCGAGGCCGTCAAAGGCCGCACCATTGCCGAAGCCCAACTGCTTTTTGAAAAATTCCGCATTCTTCTTACAACCCCCATTCACGAGAATGTTTCATTGGATGGGCTTGATAAGCTCGAGGTATTCGGCGGCGTGCGCGAATATCCTGTCCGCGTGAAGTGCGCCACACTTGCCTGGCACACGCTGGAAGCGGCGCTTAAAAGAGATGACCACGAAGCTAAAACCGAGTGAAGACCATGGCGATAACGCTGGCGGATGCAGCCGCCGTTGAAGTGAAACGGATTCTCACCGATCAGGGGATGTCGGCGCAGGCAGTGCTGCGTGTGGGCATCAAAGGGCGCAATGCCCAGGGGTTTAATTATGTTCTGGATCTGACCGAAGTGCGGCAGGATGATGATGTGATATTCAATTCGCAGGGAATCATCATTGCCTGCGATCCGCAAAGCCTTCCGAGCCTCGAAGGAACCGAGATTTTATACCGGGATGACACCTCCGGCCGCGGCTTTGTTTTTAAGAATCCCAATTCGGTGGCGCTGCCCGTGAACTCTGCTCCGCCGACGCCGGGCGCCGCGCCGTCGAAGGCCGCCGGAGAAATCGCGGCGCCACCTGGTACCGAGATTATTGCATCCATTGAGAATCAGGCGTTGGAGGCGGATATTATTGAGAAGATTCGCACCATATTTGATCCGGAAATACCGGTCAACATCTATGACCTGGGATTGATTTATCGAATAGAGATATCTGCGGATAAAGATGTGGTTGTGGACATGACGCTGACGGCGCCGGGATGTCCGGTGGCGGGGACGATGCCGCCGCAGGTGCAGGAGGCGGTGGCATCCGTGGCGGGGATTAAGTCGGCAAAGGTCAATCTGGTTTGGGAGCCGGCGTGGTCGAAAGACCGCATGTCGGAAGTGGCGCAGCTGCAGCTCGGCATGTTTTGAGCGATTTTGGTTTTTTTTCGCCCGGTTAGGCCGGCGACTCACGGCGGCAGCGCGTTTTCCGCCGGGGCCGCCGGCTAAATGACGCGAGCTCGCGGGGTGGCGGATTTCGACCAGCCGATGGCCGACGACCCGCGGCCAGCAGGCTGGCCGGCTAAACATGGTTGGGCGCGCGAGATGGCGCGCCGTCGTCGCCGCGGCGCCGCGGCGTCTCTGCGTCTTCCCCGCTCTGCGTGAGATATTAAATCATTGCATCGTGCCGGAGGCATGATTCCTGAGAA
>JAJZGD010000192.1 GCA_021804985.1 Planctomycetota bacterium | reverse complement strand
TTACGGCCCGTATGATCAACGCCAATCACAACACCGAGTCGCTGCTTCTGTTTGCCAACGACATTGTAGAGGCGATAAACAAAACCATTCTGTCGCATAATGTGAGCATGCTGGCGATCGGCCTGTCGCGTCCGGGCCTGCTCGAGCGGCTTATTGAGGGGAATGTGCAGCGGTCTCTTCTCGCCGCATGCCGAATTCCTATCCTTGCGCTGCCCGCCGACTGGGACGGGGTGCTGTGAATCGAGCGAGCGGGCTGGCCTTTTGTTCGGCCGGCCACCGTGCCTGCTAATTTGGTGGGGCGATAAAAAAATGCGAACCACACCGTTCATCGGGGCGGATGAACCGCAACGGCACGCGCCGTCGGTTCCCCACTCGAAAGGGCACGCAGATTAAAGTACAGTGGGCCGCATGACGGCACCCTGACAGGAGCGATTGAATTGAGCGCCACCCCCGGCATCGTACTCAAAACACTTTTAAGCCCCCGACGCTGGATAGAAAGCTGGTACGGCGCCTACGGCATACTTGGTGCCGTCTCTTCGGGCATTATCCCGATCACGCTTCCCCTCATGATCTCTCATCTCACCGGCCAATTAAGTACCGTCGGTTTTGTTATGGGGGCTTTTAATCTCGGGGCCATTACCTCGCCGCTGTGGGGAAATCTTGGCGATCGCACCAAACACTTTCGCCCTATTTTTTTCGGCGGCCTGACCGCTGAGGCGCTCTGCCTCGTCGCCTTCCCGCTGGTTCATGGCCTGCTGTTGTGGTTCCTCATAGCGCTGGGCATGGGCATGAGTACGGCAGCCGTGGCCACCTGCGCCACCCTGATGGTGGTGGAATTTCATCCACCCGATGAATGGACACCGCGCATCGGTTGGCTGCAAACCTTCAACGGCGCAGGGCAGGCGATCGGCCTGCTGCTTGCCGGCATCCTCGCGACCGCAGGGTATCGCGTGGCCCTTTGGACCGGGGCCGCCATGCTGCTGCCGGCTATCGGGCTGGGCATATGGGGGCTTAAGCGGCCAAGCCTGAAAGCCATGACCGATGCCACCGTGAACATGAATTGGTTGCACACGCATCCGGACTTTACGCCCATTGGACAGTTCGCGCGCGTGGAATTGCTCGGCGGCGGCATTTTTCGGCATTTCTCAGCCATCAATATCAGCGCCATGAAAAATATTAAAACGCTTTTGCCCACCCGGTTCGGCCGATTCATGCTTTCCATTTTCGCCATGTTCCTCGGCATTTCCGGCTTCTTTGCCTATTTTCCTCTTTTCCTTAAATCGGTCTTTCGTATTGCACCCTCTGCCACGGCATTCGCGTATGCGGTTACCGCCGCGGTGGGTGTGAGCCTATATGCCTTGGCCGGTCGATGGAGCAAGCGGCTGGGCGCCAGCGGCATTTATCTGGCGGGACGCGTGCTTCGCTTGTCCGCATTTGGTTTGATGCTGACGGCGATGTTCATCGGCCAAACGACGGTGGCGGCCGACCTCGCGTTTGCGAGCTTTTCGCTGGTTGTTCTCGCGTGGCCGATCATCAGTGTTTCAGCGACCGAGCTGACGTCGGAATTAAGCCCAATGGGGCAGGGCGTCGCTCAGGGCCTTTACAACGCTTCCACTGCGGTGGGCACCGTGCTGGGAACTTATATCGCCGGAGCATTGGTTGGCAGCATGGGTTTTAGAAGTATTCCGATCATGGCGGTGGTGGGGCTGTTTCTTTCGCTGGTCATCGATGGTTTTCCCCGTAAGGGTAACGCCACCGGTGTGCCAGCTCCGGGTGGGGTGGCGCCGGCGGCGCCTGCCCCCGCTGCCCCGCCCGCACCAGCTCCCGCTGCCGTCCCGCCACTTGCTGCGCCATAGCATCGCTTTCCGCAGATGCTGATCTTCGGCGGAAGCGCCGGCCCTTTGGTAACATACGCCGCTGTCGAATACGGAGTACGAATGCCCTACCCTAAACGCAACATCCTGGTTACTTCCGCGCTGCCCTATGCCAATGGCTCGATCCACATCGGCCATCTGGTGGAATATATCCAAACCGACATCTGGGTTCGGTTTGAGCGCCTTCGAGGCCACCATGTCACGTATGTCTGCGGGGATGATGCACACGGTACCCCCGTGATGCTGCGTGCCCGAAGCCTGAAGCTGGCGCCGGAAGCCTTTATCGAAAAGATGAATCAGGAGCATCGCGAGGATTTTGCCCGCTTCGACATCGCCTTCTATCAATATTATTCGACCCATTCACCAGAAAACCGCACCCTATGCGTGGACGCATTTGAAAAGCTTATGGCCGGCGGCCACCTTATCTGGCGCGATGTCGAGCAATTTTACGACCCCGCAGAAAATATTTTTTTACCCGACCGCTTTATCCGCGGCTTATGCCCCCATTGTCGTTCGCCCGAGCAATATGGCGATTCCTGCGAGGTTTGCGGCAAACATTATTCGCCCATCGAACTGATTGAGCCGCGGAGCGCGATCAGCGGCGCGGTGCCCATTCGCAAAAAATCGCGGCATCTTTTTCTACGCCTGGAAAATTTTCGCCCCCAACTTGAAAAGCTTCTACGCACCGGCATGGTGGATGCGTCGATTGCCAACAAACTTGATGAGTGGTTTTCCGGCGAACTCAAGGACTGGGACATTTCACGCGATGAGCCGTTTTTCGGCTTTGAAATTCCCGGCGAAAAGGGAAAATATTTTTACAATTGGCTCGATGCGCCAATTGGTTATCTCGCTTCGCTCGCACACCTGCTCCAGGGGATCGATCAAGCCAACGAATACTGGCAAAATCCAGACCTGGAAATTCACCATTTTATCGGCAAGGATATCGTCTATTTCCACGCGCTTTTCTGGCCGGCCATTCTCATCGGCAGCGGGCGACGCCTGCCCAATCGTCTTTCCGTGCATGGCCACTTAACGGTAAACGGCGAAAAAATGTCCAAAAGTCGCGGCACATTCATCAGCGCCGCACAGTACGCCCGCCATATGGACCCGCAGTGGCTGCGGTATTATTTTGCCACGCGGCTCGGTCCCACGCCCGCCGATCTGGACTTAAACTTTACCGACTTCGCCGCCCGCGTTAACAGCGAACTTGTAGGCAAAATTGCCAACCTCCTCAGCCGCGTCGCTCCCATGCTTACCCGCCTGCTCGATGGGCAGACGGGTGTCATCACGCAGGATGCATTGGCATTGCTGGCGGGTTACCGCACGGCGCAGGATGAAATTGTCGCCGCCTATGAGGATCGACAATTTGCCACCGTCACACGCATTGTTTGCGGTCTGGCCGACAAGGCCAATAAATTTGTCGAAGACAACGCCCCCTGGAGCCTCGTCAAGCGCGATGCGGAGGCGGCACGGGGCGTGCTGACGGCGGCACTGGAATGCAGCCGGATATTGGCCATCTATCTTAAGCCCATTGTCCCGGCTTTCAGTGCGAAGGTGGAGGCATGCCTGCGCACCGGTGAACAGGCATGGAGCGACATCGAAGCTTCTATGCCGCCGGTAAAAATTGCGCCCTTTGAACATTTGGTCGGCCGCGTTGATGAAAGGCAGGTTCAGGTAATGTTACAAGACGCTCAAGTTATTCCGCCCGCTGCGGCAGTGCCCCCCACAGCAACCTCCGCTGCGGCGACCTCGCCGGAGGCAGCCATCTCTGCTCCGGCGGCAAAAGCGCCGGCATCCGGTTCGGGCGCTTCTCCATCCGCCGACGCGTTTGAGCCGCTTGCACCGGCGTGCAGCATTGAACAATTTGCGGCGGTCGATCTGCGCGTGGGTAAAGTCGTGTCTGCCGAAGCAGTGCTGGAAAGTGACAAGCTGATGCGCTTGGAACTCGACGCCGGCCCGCTGGGTACGCGGCAGATTTTGGCGGGTATTAAAAAAGCGTACGCGGCCGAGAATCTGATCGGCCGAATGGTTATATTTTGCGCCAACCTGCCGCCGCGAAAGATGAAATTTGGCACCAGCGAAGGCATGATCCTTGCAGCCGGCCCGGGCGGCAGCGAGGTGTTTGTGCTGGGAATTGATTCCGGCGCCAAACCGGGGCAGCGCGTTCACTAAAAAACCGCCCCGGCGCGATCAGTATTTCCACCTGCACGATTGTCGGTGAACTGGTCGATACACTTTTTATGAGAAGCGGACTGCTTAAAGGTGAATCGATTTGGCTACCGCGTGTGCAATCGTTGGCTTGGATATCAATGCCTCTCAGTGGGTTGAGGCCATTGGTGCGGCCGTTAAATCGGGCGTGATTGAGGTGGTGGCCACGGGCCAGCCATTTTTGAATCAGGCCCGAGAATCCGGCACCCTTTTTGACGTTCCGTTTTATGCCGACATGCGGCGCATGCTCCTGGAAACATCGCCACGAATTGCGATTGTGGATCGGTCGGCCCGTATTTCGCTCGATTTTATTGAGGCACTCCTCAATCAGGGCATCGGCGTCTTCAGTATTGGGCCGCCCATCCATTCTCTCAACGAGGCGCACCGCATCGCCCAAATTCTCGAACCCGTGTCTCATCTGCTTTACATCTGGCCACGCATGAGCCAATCATGGGCCATGCGACAATGCCTGCAAACAGGCGGTTTTCTCAAATCGCCCAGGTTTATCTCGGCCCAGTTTCACGCCCCGGGCTTGATGATGAATCGAAAGCGGCAATCGGCTGACAGCTTTGTTCGCAACATGGCCGTCCCCGCCTGGGACGCCATGCGCACGATCCTGGAAATCGGCGGGTCGCCGGCGGGTCTTTTTTCGTCCATCGTCGGCAACGCCGGCGAACGCGACAGCTTTGCGGGGATCAGCGGCCATGCGGCCTGCATCGCACGGTTTTTAAATTCGGCGACCGCCGCCGTAACCATTTCCGATCGCGACCCACATTGGCAGCGAAATATTACCGTGGTGTCTGACGAGGGAACCGTGCGCATCACGGATGCGTCGTACCAGTTTTTCGACCCCTCCGGCAAGTGCGTGGAGGAAGATTCGATTCCACCCCAACCGGTTTCGCGTTCCATCGCCGATGAACTGGAGATATTTTGCCAGCATTTTTCGGCGCCGGTGTCGCCGAGCCGCGGCTGGCCGCATCTGCTGCCCGAAACGGCTTCGATGCTGACAGCGATGATTTTGTCCCAACGTACGGGCATGTCGGAATCGCCGATGCATTTGCGCTCATTGGCAACCTGATGAAATCAAACAGAAATACAGCGGCCCGATGGCAGAAGCCGGCACACCAGCCGGATCCCGCGCTACTTCGCCGGCGGCATGCTACGCGCCGCGTTCATCCGCCCGGAATGATTGCACCCCCGCGCCATTAAGCCGGCGGCCCCGGCAGACAACGCGCGGCCGCCGTGATTCGTCGTCCTCCCTCGGCCCCCCGCGCGTTGACCCCGCCTGCATCGCCGCGCCCCGGCGTGCTGCCCGCAGGCAGCCTCTGTGCCTCTGCGCCTCTGCGTGAGACAACCGTCGCTTTAGTTAATTTACGGAATCATGCCTCCGGCATGATGTAATTATTTAATATCTCACGCGGGGCAGGGAAGGCGCAGAGAACGACGCCGCGGCGCCCCTGCGTCATTTAGCCGGCGGCATGGTGCCGCCGTGATTCGTCGTCCTCCCTCGGCCCCCCGCGCGTTGACCCCGCCTGCACCCCCGCGCCGCCGCCCCGCGCGCCCGCGCTATTTAGCCGGCCAGCCTGCTGGCCGTGGGTCGTGCTGTTTGCCGGCGGCGGAGTGTGGAAACGGTTCCTCGTGCGCGGCGCGGCTGCACGCTGCGGTCATTATGCCCAATCAAACCCCCAAGGTGACACGCCCCATCAAACCCACAAGGTGACACAGGCATTCCTGCCTGTGCCCCACCGTGCCACAAACACAGACAAGAATGTCTGTGCCACATTGGCATCATCATGCGCGCGGATGGGACTCCAAAGCCCGGGCCGATTGCATCCCCGC
>JAJZGD010000191.1 GCA_021804985.1 Planctomycetota bacterium | reverse complement strand
CAGCGTGGGCTACCGTGGTTTGTGATGCCAGCCCAACGCCCGCGACCGCGGCCACAAGAAGCGTAAATGCAGCGCGTTTTGTCAACTGTAAATTCATAAATAAACTCCCTATTCAGGTGGCAGCCAACAGGATGTCAGGTCAATGCCAATCCCGTTCCTGCCACGAATCCCATATTCGCCCTTCGCCCGGCACGAGCGAAGAATAAGTAACTTCCTTAATTTGGCCGCCGCTTCCGAAGCAGCAACATTCCCGCGCCGGCAAAGGCCAACAGTGCCAGGGCTGCCGGTTCAGGCGTGGTGTATGTGAAATTGCTGATGGTCTGCGTGGAATATCCTCCGCCCGTTCCGCCGGTAAAGCCAACATATGCGGACCCGCCCTGCACTCCGCCGCTCCCCTTGCCAATGGTATAGGAGGCCATATAGACATCCGAAGGCGTATTCAAGTCGGTCAAGGTTTCCGTGAGGATTGTCCCATTATAACTGAGCACCACCGCAATCGGGTCGCCCGATATCAGCGAGACCGTTCCAGTGGTGGTGCCCAGGTTCGGGTCGATGGTACCGCCAAACTCAACCGCTGAAACGGCGCCGTTTCCATTACGCAGAAAAAACTCCACCGCCCCACTCGGTGTAATCGCTGTCAATGCCGGTTGGCCAGATGGTGGCTGATTATTGTTCATCAGCCCATAGCCCAAACCGGCGCCGCCACCTCCGATAGCCGCGGTGCTGCGGGAGTCATTCTGCAGTACGAAGGCGAATCCGTCCGATGGTCCCAGCGGGCCAGACGAGCTCGGGTCCATCTGAAACGTAAAGGTGGCGGTGAAATTGTGAATGGTTTGGGGGGTATTAAAAAATGCCGCCCGCGCTTCGCCGGCGGCGGCAGTCGTGATCGTCAAAGCCCCGTTACTGATTGTTGGAGCGGTAGTATTAATAATATTGCCCAAATCATCCTGCGTATAACCCGTTAAGGTATAGCCAACACCATTGCCGAATCCGGATATATCGGCCGTGGCGGGACCCGCGGCAGCGAGTAAACCAGCCGCTGCCAGGAAAACAAAAGTCGGTGCCGAAACGAATTTCATACGGTCTCTCTTGGTTAGAATTGACCTGCGATTCCTGTGATCAATCCGGAGCGTTGGATTAAACATGGTCGTCGCTCCATTAAAAAATGTGCCGAGCAAATCTCTCACCCCTGAACCAATTTCAGGTGGATGTGAAGAGAATAGCGTCCCATTCCGCTGATTCAATACGCATTTATGCGTATGGTGCCCAGCGAGCCTCAAATAAAAGCAGCGATTTTCCCGGCCTTTTCATCGCGCGGATAGCTAGAAATAAATAGATATTTATCGCCCCACGCGCCCCTTCTGCGTCGGCGCGCTTCCGCCCAAAGCAAGCCCGATATTGCTTTTAACAGAAGCCTATAAATATCGATATATAAATTACTTACGATCGGCATTCGGGGTGATATTGGGCGCGAAATCAGAGAAAGTTATTGACTCTTGGTGCGCCGATAAAATGCCGGCCACTTCCTGATAACCGCCCGCGGACAAGAGGCCCGCCCCCCGCACCGCCCCCGAGTATCAAGGGCCTCGCCAAATCTCGGCTCGACGGCGACCCCTTCCGCAGCGCATCCGGCCACGCCGTCGCCCCATTTCACAACCGCAACTGCATTGCCTCGCCCGTGTAACACACCACCTGATCGGCAGCGGCTGTTTCGCCGCCCACCCCACGCCCGATCCCCACCAGCACCAGATGCAGGTTTCGCTTCCGCAGCATGCCCGGAAACGTCCCATGGCGGCCGCTGAGGGTCAAAATGCGCTTCCGATCGTCCCATGTCAACGTGAATGTGGCATAGACGCCGCGCTCATAATTGTAATTGTCGTTTTCATCTTCATACACCGTGAAGGTCCCGTCGGCGCCGGGGTAAATGCGGATCTCCAGCGGATCGGCCGGCGCGGCGGCATATTGCACAACCGGCCCAAGTGGCAAAATGCTGCCCGCCCGGATTAACAGCGGCATCGAATCAACCGCGGCCGCCGCATCGATGGTTTGTCCCCCGGCATGCTGCCTTCCCGTCCAGAAATCATGCCACACGGTTCCCGCCGGCAAATACACCCTGCGGCCCCGGGCGCCGGGCTCGAGAACCGGCGCCACCAGAATCGCCGGCCCAAACATGTATTCATCAGCAATAGGACATACATTGGCATCCAATGGAAAATCCATTACCAGTCCCCGCAGCATGGTGTACCCGCGGCTGCTGACCATCCATGCCACTGAATAGATATAGGATAAAAGGCGATATCGAAGACGGTTGAATTTTTCCAGAATGGCCATGTCTGCCGGGCCAAATCGCCACATTTCCTTGGCATGCAAGGTGCCGTGCACGCGGAAAAGCGGGCAAAACGCACCAAACTCAAACCATCGGATAAACAATTCGCGATAGGCCGGGTCGCGCGGGTTGCCGCTGAAAAAACCGCCGATGTCGGTGTTCCAATAAGGAATTCCCGTGAGCGCAAAATTAATACCTGCGGGAATCTGCTCGCGCAGCACCTGCCAGGTGGCGGGAATATCCCCGGACCAGATCACCGTACTGTTGCGCTGCTGCCCGGCCCATGCGGACCGTGTCAGAATCATCACGCGCTTGGTGGATGTTGCCGCCCGCTGCCCCTCATAAACGGCCGTGGTGTGCATGAGCGGATAGGCGTTATAAACAAAGGCGCCCCATCCGAGGTGCGTTTTAATATTCGCAAACTCGCCCCAATGGTTGCACAACTGCGGTTCCGACGCATCGAGCCACCACGCATCCACGCCCCGCGAAAACAGCTGCGCTTTGAGATCGTGCCAATAAAGTTCGCGGCCCAACGGGTTGAAGGCATCGTAATAGCGATCCTTGCAGTTCGATGTATACAGCACGCCCGCATCATTCATCTGCCGATAGTTTGCAGAGCCGGGCGCAAACTGCGCCCAAACGCTCAGCATGAAATGAATTTGCTCCGCATGCAGTTCGGCGATCATGTCTGTCGGCGACGGATAGCGCGTGGGATCAAACTTATTTGAACCCCACGGCGCTGGCTGCCAATAGAACAAATCTTGCACGATGCCGTCAATTGGTATTTGCAGGGATCGATATTCATCGGCCACACCCAGAATTTCCGCTTGGCTATGGTACGCGCATTTACTTTGCCAGAATCCCCAAACCCACCGCCCCATCATTGGAACATTCCCGCTGATGTTGCGCCACGCCGCGATCACATCGTCGGCGGCCGGCCCGCGGATCACGTAATAATCAATCGAGTCTCCAACCTGCGAAGCCCACGTCAGCGTGGCGGCCTGCGCTTTGGTCGGCGGCAACTGCCACAGAAGCCGCATTTGGCTCAGTTCAACCCGATGCACATACTCGAGCCGAATGGTGTAGGATTTTCCGGCCCTCAGCTCAGCGCATCCGGTGACGGTGGTGTTCGGCCGACCATCTTCACGCGCCAGGATGTTCATGCCGTCGATACAAAGATTTACATCCCCATTAATCTGCGTCGTAAAGGTATAGGTGCCGGTTTTGTCCGGAAAAATGTGGCCCGTCCATCGCACCGAATAGGGCCGGGGCGCATCGCCGGCCGCCAAACCGCCAGCTGCCGTTGATTGGGTATCCAAGGCCAATTGCGAATCAAATTCGGTTGCGGCGAGGTGTTGAAAAGCGGTATCGTGAAAATACTGCGCCGTCAGTCCGCCGCGTTTGCCATCCGCATCCATTAACTGCCGGGGCGCAATGGGCGCCAGCGGGGCGGTACCGGCATTTACCTGCGTAATGGCGGGATTATCCCAAAACAATCCATAGCCATGATTAGATATAAGAACAGGAACCGCAACATGGCGGTTGCATTGTTCCAGTTGCACCACCCGGCCGTGGTAGTTCATCACGCCCTGCTGATGCTGGCCAAGGCCGTAAAGGGCTTCGTCGGCGGGCAGTACAAATTGCTGCCGTACCTCGCAGGTGGCAACCCCCTTGAAGTGGGTGGGCGTCATAAATTTGCCGCCGGTGGGCACTTCGGAAAGAAACGGCCGCCCGGCAGAATCCGAAAATGTTAACGCACCGGTCGCCCGATCCACACGGGCCGTAAGATGCGGCGTCGAAAGCTCAATCGCAGCGGGGGAGGTGCGGCACGTCCAATGCCCCGGCTTCGGTGGGGCGATCACGGCAAGACTTTCACGCAGCGGTTGTTGCGCGCCAAGCGGAGAGTACAACACCCGGATCACCCGCGGCGAATACACCAGCAACCGCAGCACACCGGCCGCCATGCCCAGTTCGACGCCATTCTTCAGCCGCTTAACCCGCCGTACTGCGATGGCGCCGTTGACGACGGGAAATGCATCCGACGGCGGCGCGGATGCCGCGGCGGCGGTCGGGCCCGCGTCCGCAGCGGCGGCGTCGGCAGCACCGTGTGAAAGTGCGCAGGCGGCGACGCCGGTGGTCATTGCCGTCAGCCATGCGCGCCGGCTGGTAGAAGTGCATGTGGCCACGGAAGCGCCGGAGCCGGCGGAAGTGGCCGAGACCACAAAGGTGCCGGGGATTACGGAGGTGCCGGAACTGTTGGAAGCGCCGCAGTCGGCGGTTGAGGCGGCGGCGGGAGCGCCGCCAATAGAAATATTGTTTACAATTGGGTTAGTATCTTCGGCCAAGATGAACTCCCTGCGGCCCTGAAATTAAAGCAGTTCGCCGGTAAAAAACGGAGAGAGTGGGATTCGAACCCACGGTGGGGTTGCCCCCACACACGACTTCCAATCGTGCTCCTTAAGCCACTCGGACATCTCTCCGGAGTATTCGTCCGGCGCCGGAACGCCGAATCGTTAAAAGTACTGCCAGCCGCCGATGGCGTCAATTTTAATCCATTTTACCCACGCCGCCTTTGCCGCCGCCCGCAACGCAATCGCCACGGGGTGCCACCTACCGCCCCTTACCATTGCCGTTGCCGCCGCCGCTCATCTCCTCCGCGTACCGCCCCCGGCACCCGCAATCATGCACCCAATCATCGCCCTGAAAGCGCCCATCAGCCGGGCAGCGCCATCGCACGCGGTCAGCGTAAACTATTGCAATGTTGTCATTGCCCCCACTTCCAATTGATGCCGCCCTAAAAGAGATCATCGCGCACCTGCAAAATCACAACGCACTCGTGGTGCTCGCAGCCCCCGGCGCCGGCAAAACCACACGCATCGCGCCAGCGCTTCTCGCCGCCCACATACTGCCGAAAGAAAACCCCGGCGTGATTGTGCTTCAGCCCCGACGCATTGCCACCCGCGCCGTCGCTGCCCGTATCGCCACCGAAAACCATTGGTCGCTCGGCGGAACGGTCGGCTATCAGGTTCGGATGGAAAGTTGCATCGGCGAGCAGACCCGCCTGTTCATCATGACCGAAGGAATCCTCAACCGGCGGCTCCAAAGCGACCCTGCGCTCGATGACATCGGTGCCGTCATCCTCGATGAATTTCATCAGCGAACCGTCCATATCGATCAGGCATTGGCCATGCTCAGAGATGTGCAGGCCCACCTGCGGCCCGACCTCAAATTGATCATCGCCTCCGCCACGCTCGACCCGCACCCAATCGCCGCGTTCCTGGATCATTGCCCCGTGATCGAAGTTCCTGGCCGAAATTTCCCGGTGCAAATTCTCTCTCTGCCCCCCGGAGATCGCCCTCTGCAACTGCATCTCGTCGATGCGCTGGAAAAGGGCCTCGCCTTGGCGCTAGGAGCCTGTCCGAGTAATCGCCGGGTTGCGACGGCGTGATTTTTGGCGCCCATCAAGCAGCGGCGACGAATGGCGTACCTGACAGGGAGGGTACACCGAGGAGCCGCGCCGCAGAGGGGGGGCAAAAAGCACGCCGCCCCGCGGGGTGGGGCTGAAATGCCCCGTCTGCTTTGTTGTCGGATCTCGATGACTCGTTATTC
>JAJZGD010000190.1 GCA_021804985.1 Planctomycetota bacterium | reverse complement strand
GAATGCATTGGAGGATCGAGCCGACTCTGAATAACGAGTCAGCGAGATCCGACAACAAAGCAGGCGGGGCATTTCAGGCCCGCCTCGTCATCATCCCCATCGGCTTGTAAAATACCTACAACAAAAACGTTCCGGGCGGATGACCCCACAGCCCGCACGCGGAATATCCCATGCTTGCCGCAGATTGAGAGTTCGGCTAGCTTTTCGCAAGGAAAAGGTGTGCGCTGCGTGGTTGGCCCCGTGGGGATGAACCTGCTGCGCCGGACCGCGCACCGGCAATTAGAACTCGCCAATATTAAGAGGCCCGTTGACTGTGACCCGATTCGCTCGCTCCGGTGTAAGCCCTGATCCAACCGCCATCGAGGGCCCGGCGCTCCCATTTATCGGTGAAGCGGCGGAGACACTCTCCGATGAACAGCCGCCAACCGACGCGAATTTGCGTCTGCGGCATGGCGTTGATCTGGCATTGAAGAATCTGCTTTCAAAGCATAACCCCGAGGGGTATTGGGTGGGCGAGCTTCAGGGTGACAGCATCCTGGAATCCGAATACGTCCTGATGAAATTCATCTTAGGGCAGGAAGGCGACGGCTGCCTTCGGCTTATCGGCAATTATCTGCGATCCATTCAACTTCCGGATGGCGGCTGGAGCATGTTTCCGGGCGGCAACAGCGATCTGGCGGGAACGGTCAAGGGGTATTTTGCGCTAAAATTGCTCGGAGATTCGGCGGACGCTCCGCATATGCGGGCCGCCCGCGATGTGGTGCGGCGGCTGGGTGGCGCGGAAAACTGCAACAGCTTCACCAAATTCTTTCTCGCCGCCCTTGGCCAGGTAAGTTACGCGGCCTGCCCGAGTATTCCGCCGGAAATCATCCTGCTGCCCAAGTGGATATATTTTAATCTTTATGCGGTTTCTGCATGGAGCCGCACCATGATCCTGCCGCTGGCGATTGTCAGTGCGTTCAGGCCGGTGCGACAACTACCGCCGGGCATGGGCATTGCGGAGTTATTTAACGATGCGTCCAAGGGGCAAACGTCGGCGGGCAAGCTTAAGGGGCTGCCCCGAAGTTGGCGTGAGATGTTTCTTTTGCTGGATTTATCGCTCAAACGTTATGAAAAGACGGCGGTGACCCCGCTGCGCCCCTTGGCCATCCGCGAGGCGGAGCGGTGGTTGCTGGAGCATATGGAAGGGTGCGACGGGCTGGGGGCAATCTTCCCACCGATGGTTTACATCCTGATTGTGCTGCGGATTTTAGGTTATTCGGATGACCATCCGGTGGTGGTAAAGGCGCAGAAAGATTTGAAAGACCTGTTTATTACCGAGGGGGATACGATCCGCATTCAGCCGTGCTGGTCTCCGGTTTGGGATACCGGCATTGCCATGCATGCCCTCGCGGAAGCGGGCGTGCCGCAGGAGCACCCGGTGGCGGCATCGACGACGCGGTGGCTGCTGGAGAAGGAATGCCGCACCGCGAGCGACTGGGCCAAGAATTGCCCGGGCGTGGAGCCATCCGGCTGGTTTTTTGAATTTAATAATCCCCATTATCCGGATGTGGATGATACCGCGATGGTGACAATGGCCCTGAGCCGCCTGGGTGGCAGTGTTGCCGGACAGGGGGTGCGGCGGGGCATCAACTGGCTTTTGGCGATGCAAAATGATGATGGGGGCTGGGCCGCGTTTGATCGCACGCGCAACCGCCCGATGTTGGAACATGTACCGTTTGCCGATCACAACGCCATTCAAGACCCGTCGTGTCCGGACATTGCGGGGCGCGTGCTGGAGTGCCTGGGGCACAACGGATTTAATAAAGATCATCCGGCGATCCGTAAAGCCATTCGATTTTTACAGGAGACGCAGGAGCGCGAGGGGTGCTGGTTCGGCCGATGGGGCGTGAACTATATCTACGGAACATGGCAGGTGCTGACGGGCTTGCGGGCCGTGGGCGAACCGATGGATCAGCGTTTTGTGCGGCGGGCGGCGGATTGGCTGCGGGCCTGTCACAAGCCGGACGGCAGCTGGGGCGAATCATGCCAGACGTATGACAACCCGGAACTAAAGGGCCGCGGGCCGAGCACCCCATCGCAGACGGCCTGGGGGTCCATGGGGCTTATGGCGGTCGCGGGCCCGCACGATCCACAAGTGCGTTCCGCCATCAACTGGCTCATTGATAATCAGAACCCGCAGGGAGATTGGGATGAACCCTGGTTTACCGGCACGGGCTTTCCGCGGGTATTCTATTTGAAGTATCATCTGTATCGGCTGTATTTTCCGCTGATGGCGCTGGCCCGATACCGCCGGCTTTTGGGCCACGCCGAGTGATATCGGCCGACATGGGTTGGCTGCGGGGGCGGATTTATTAAATGGGCGGCCGCGGCGCCGGCACACCGTCCCGCGCCCGGGGCAGCGGCCGGCGGCTTGAAATGGAACACGCGATGAAAAGCACCAGCAAGTATACACTTCTATGCATCTCAATATCTATTTTGGGTGTGGGCTTGCTCGTGGATGGGGCTGCTTATTTTTTGCATACGGGCGGCAATCGCTGGCCCGCGAATATTGCCTACGGCCGCGGAATGGCGCTCGCGGGTAACCGCCGGGCGCCGTTGCAGGCCTTTGCGGTGCAGGTTGGGCGCGGCGCCTATGGGTTTGTACTTATTGATCCGGCCCGGCAGTCGCTTGCGGTCTACCGGCTTGACGCGGGCATGGCGCGGCTGCGGCTGATGGCGGCGCGGCAATACCGATACGATCTGCGTCTGCCGGATTTTAATAATGCGGCCCCCACGCCCGCGCAGGTCAAAAGGCTGTTGACCCCTGCCGCCCCACCGATGCATTGAATTTCGGGCGGCTTTGCCGGGCCGGGGGCCGGGACGGTGGCCCGGACGGGGTTATTGGCCGGGGGTTATTGGCCGACAGTTGTGGGCCTGGTAGTTGTTGCCCATTGCCAGGTTCGGGGATATTCGCGGGCGATTGGGGGAGCGAAATTGGGGGCCGATCGGAGAGGGTAGCGAGGGGGAGCGGGTTTTCGGACCGGGTTGGCATAGGGTGCGATCACCGGGTGGAATCACCGGGGCACCCGCCGCGAAAACGCCGAAAATAAGGGGATGGGCGGGTTGGCTTGCAGCGGCACGTGACAAAGGGTGCCTTTTGTGCTTAAACTAGTACGGGATTAAGCCCGGCTGCGTCAAGGCGGGTTGCGCAGCCAAGTCTTGAAGTCTTTGCGGTATCTCGAGGAGTCGGCCATGGCGAAGATGTTTTACAGTACTGAGGAGACGGTAGAGAAGTTGGGTGTGGACCCCAGTCGGCTTAAAGAATTGATTGAACAAAACCGGCTGCGCGAATTTCGCGATGGCCAGCGCGTGATGTTCAAAGTTGATCAGGTGGATCGGCTTTCCGGTGAGCTTAAGGGCGGCACCGGCACTACGAGCGCAGGCCCCATTGATCTCGCCCCGAGTGCATCGGGCTCACCGCTATCGATGGCATCGGAGGGAAGCTCTGCCGGGCTTTCGCCGGCGGATTCGAAAATGGGGAGCAAATCGGGAACCGGTTTTGGCGCTCCGGGCAAATCCGGCAGCGGCTCCTCTCCTTTTTCATCCAAGGCGGGGGAGAAAGCGCCTCCGATCAAAGTGTTTGATATCAATGAAATTAAACCATCCGACGCCAGCGCGCAAACCCAGATTTCATCTGCCCTGGATGAATCCATCTCGCCATCGGGGTTGGATTCGGTCGGCAGCGGATCGGGTTTACTTGATCTAACCCGTGAAAGCGACAACACCAGTCTTGGTGCGGAGCTGCTCGAAGAAATTTATCCCGGCGACGGCGGCAGCGGTGCAAGCCAGTCGGGCGTGGGCTCGGCCTCGGGGATATTCGATCAATCGGCGGGCAGCAAAGCCGGCGAAACGGGCCTCGGATCGGCGCTCCCGATCAATGAATCGGCCCCGGTGGCGGTGGCGTCGTCGTACGCCCCGATGATTGAGGCACCGGATCCGATGTCGGGGTTGTTCGGCGGTCTGGCCCTCGCGGCCGTTCTCGCCATGCTGCTGAGTTTCATTACGGTGGCGGCATCGATTGATGATTTTGTTCCCTCGTTCGTGCGAACGCTGGGTGGAAATTTACTCATGTTGGTGGGGCTTTTGGTTTTGGTTACCGCATTGGTGGCCATTGCGGGACTTTTTGCCGGCCGCGCCGGAGACCGCTAAGCGAAGTTTTTGCAGGCCTCCATGGATGGGGGCCGTCAACGGATGCACTAAAATGGGCATGGAGGCGGCGTCGGCACCCGCGTGAAAAACCCTGCCTCTTTACAGCTTGCTGTGATTCGTTGACACTGCATTGATAAATGCCGATGGGCCTTGCATATTCAGGAGATGCGACCGATGGAACGATCTGTGAAAAAACTTTTGCTCAACGTGGTTATCGCGGCGACGCTCGCAGGCACCTTGGCGGGCCTCGGCGGATGCGTTTCTGAAGACCAATATCAGCGGTTGCAGACCGCTTATGATCAAAGCCAGGCGCAGCTCGCGGCGGCGCAGGCGCAATTGGCCAAGTTGCGCCATGAAATGAGCAGCATTGAAGCCCAAATCGCTCAGGACAACCAATTGCTCGACGCGAAGAACGGCGGTGTGGCGTCCCTGCTTAAAGAGCGCAACGCATTGGAAGCCCGCCTCGCCAAGCTCCAGGCCCAGTACAACAAATTGCTGGCACTAGCCGGGCAGGCCCCCACGCTGCCCCGATCGGTTAACGATGCACTCTCGCGCCTTGCCGACGAATACCCCAATCTTCTGGCGTTTAATAAAAAGCTCGGCCTGCTGCGATTTAAGAGCGACCTGCTGTTTGCCCTCGGCTCTACCGTGGTGCGGCCGCAGGCGCGTGCGGCACTGCATGATTTTGCCCGCATCCTGAACATGGCGGCCATTTCGGACAATGAGCTTCGCATCGTGGGTAACACCGATGATGTGCCGATCCGGCGGAATAACGCGAGCGTGATGAACCCGACCAACTGGTACCTTTCTACGAACCGCGCAATTGCAGTGATGACGGTTCTAAAGCACTACGGTGTTATCGATCGGCGTATGCAGGTGGCGGGTTGGGGCAAAACCCATCCGATTGCTGCCAATGCGCCGCACCATCGGGGAAATCCGCTGAATCGGCGCGTGGATATCTTTATCACCCCGATCAAGCTACGTTACAACCCTTATGTGCCGGCGTCTGAGCAAGTGGTACCCGCTGGCAATCAGACCGGGCTGGTGCCGGCATCGTCGCCCCCCGATATGACGGCCGGGCAATAGCCACGCCGGGCAGCGCTCGCGTGTCATGGCTCGCCGCGGCAAAGGTCGGTGGAAAACGGCCGCCGGCCGCGGCTTCGGGCATGTTTCAGGATTCACCCCCATGATGCAAACGCGCCGGCATTTACTGAGGCGTGTCCATGGCAGGTGACAAAACCACTTCACCGATTGCTGGGGAAAGCGGCGAACGAGCCCGCATGGGGCACCATCTGCTTTTCATGCGAAAATTCTTTCAACATCGGCGGAAGATTGCGTCGATCTGGCCATCCAGCGGGTTTATGGCGCGGGCCTGCATTTCAAAAATTGATTTCAATCAGGCGAAGCTCATCGTTGAACTCGGCGCCGGCACCGGGGCCATCACACAGGAAATTATTCAGCGGTTGCGCCGCGGCACACGGTTCATTTGTATTGAACGCGATGCCGATTTTCTGCGGGTCCTTCGCACGCGCTTTAAGGCCCCCATCGACGGCGGTGTGTCGATCGTGCAGGGTGATGTGAAAAGCCTCACAGAGATTTTACAGAATGCCGATGTCGCAGAAAAGCAGGTTGACGCATTTGTCAGCGGTTTGGGCACGCCAAGCCTGCCGGATGAGGCCATTGACGGCATTTTTAATGCGCTGCGTTGGGGGGCGCGACCCGGCGCGGTTTTCAGCAATATCACCGAAGTGCCCTGGTACTATTGGAACTTTTACCGC
>JAJZGD010000189.1 GCA_021804985.1 Planctomycetota bacterium | reverse complement strand
TAAGCCGCTGGCCATCAGTGAAGTAAAGTGTGTCGTGCGAACTCGCACGGTCTCGGCCAAATGGAAATGGGCCTCGCCCCATGCCGACGGCGTCAACCAGGGGGATAACCATCCGGCCAAACCGGGTTGAAAAATGAAAGGCGTTTCCGTTGGAAACGGGCCGTCCGCCATAAATACGGCTACGATCTTTCAGCAAAACTTGCCAGTTTGGTCTCGGTTGAGGCGCGGAAGAAGGCCGTCCGATCGATAACACACTGCTTAATGCGATATCGCGCTCCGCGCCCGAGGCAAGCTGCACTTGCAGGCGTGCGGACGGATGGGTCACAATCGACAAAATGCGCACGTTGCGTAATCGCTCGAATTGATTTTCAGGCGAGAGTTTGGCCAGGGTGATATTCCAATGGCCCGTCGCGCTGATGGCTGCGGCGCAACGCCCTGCAATGCATGCCGCCGCGATGAGGCAACCTGTGACGATGCGGCAAAGATATGAAAGGCTCAAAGGTCGCCTCACTTCTGCAGGATAGGCAGGAGTCGCTTGGGTATTTGAAGGATAATAAGGGCCATCGCCGTTCCGTAACTTGCGCCGGCACCACCGCTCCATTCGCCGTTCGCTGCCTGACGCGCCAGCAGATTTTTGCTCATTGCCGGCCACCATTCCGCCCACCATTTGCCCCCCGCAAGGAACATGGCCTGTGTACCGTAATAGTTGCCATAGAAGTAATTGCCCTGATTATTTTCCGGCGTTCCCGGCAAGCAGCCGCTCACATAATGAACGGCTGCACCAATCACCCGTCCTTTGTAAACGCCGGAATAGAAAAGCAGCGCCACACCGGCCGCGGACCGGGGAAAGTCGGACCCACTTATGTTGAGCATATAGCTGAACCCACCATCGGGATTCTGCAGGCGCCGTACAAAGCTGATCGCCTTTTCCATGGTTCGCCGGGGAACCCCAATGCCCGCTTGCCGAGCCGCGCGAAGCGCCATAACCTGGCAGATCGTCACCGAAAGGTCACCATCCATTTGCACCGGTTGGTAGCGCCATCCCCCCGCATCATTCTGCGTGTCGATAATCAATCGTACGGCCTTTTGCAGCTTATTTCGCAGCCCGGGGGCTTGCGATTCTCCATAAATTTCGGCCAGAAAAAGGGTGGAGAACCCCTGGCTGTACATGGGCGTGCCATCGTTGGGGCCGGCAATCAGGCCGGAGCGGTGGCAGTGCGCCAGAACATAATGCAAGGCACGAGATACATTATGCCCATACTGGCCCTGCCCCGGCAGATTTCCACCGGCGACAAAAGCGAGTGCACCAAGCGAAGTAATTGCGGTACTGCCGGAATCAAAAGAGCCATTTGCAGCCTGCCGCGCAGCGAGCCATTTCAAGCCATGGGCGATGGCCCGGCGAATGGTCGGGTTGTATTCATTTTTCAGCGAGCTGGTCTGGCCAGCCTGAAATTCCTTGAGATGGCCAGCGCCCAGCGCCACCCACCCGGTCATGAACAGGGCGAGGATCGGCAAAAGCCAAGCGGCTGGGAATTTGCGGATCGCCTTCGAACTGCTTCTTCGCATTGGGCCCCAAACCTTACAAGCCAAACGGTTCATCCTTATGCTACAAGTGTAACGCTGCGCATCCGCACATGCGAATCCATGGATATCCGCTGACGTGGTATATTCAAAGCGTTAATCTGGTGTGAAGCCGCTTTACGCCCGGAGGGCGGATGCCAAATCTATTTGACGCAGAAAATCAGGAGCGTCGCCAGCGGTTTCTCCCGCTCGCGGCCCGGCGCCGCCCCCTGCATATTGGTGCGGTGGTGGGCCAGCCGCATCTGCTGGCGCCCGGCGCACCCCTGCGAACGCTGATCGAAACCGACCAGCTCGGAAGCGCCATATTTTTCGGCCCACCGGGCACCGGAAAGACCACCGTCGCAAAACTGATCGCCGCGACCACACGGCGAACATTTGTTTCCGTCAACGCTGTGTCGGCCGGCGTTCCTCAGGTGCGAAAAATACTTGCGGACTCCGCCTCCCGGCTTGATCAAACCGGAACCGGCACCATCCTTTTTATTGACGAAATACATCGGTTCAATCGATCCCAGCAAGACATATTGCTGCCCGATGTCGAAGCAGGGCTTATCAGTATTCTCGGCGTTACCACGCAAAATCCTTTTTTTGCCATCAACGCACCGCTATTGTCTCGTTGCCGCCTGTTTGAATTTAAGGCGCTCGCGCCATCGGATATCCAGCACATTGTTGCCGCCGCCGTGGAGGATGGTTTTGCCCCGTCGGACGCCGGCGATACGCAGCACAAGCGAAAAATTGATCTAACGCCGGACGCCATGGAATTTCTGGCGACCAAGTGTGATGGCGACGCCCGCAGGGCACTGAGCATTCTCGAAACCGCTCTGCAGATATCCCACACCCACAATGTCGACGGAATCCAAATCGATCTGCCGCAGGTTAAAGCGGCGCAGCAAGTGCGTCCGATTTATTTTGATGCCACCGGCGACGAGCACTATGATCTGATCAGCGCGCTGATTAAAAGCATTCGCGGCAGCGATCCGGACGCGGCCATATACTGGCTCGCCAAGCTGTTGACGGTTTCCGAAGATATCAGGTTCATTGCACGCCGCGTCGCGATTGCAGCCAGCGAAGATATTGGCAACGCGCAGCCGGCGGCCCTGTCTATCGCGGCGTCGATGGTGCAAATGGTCGAGTTTCTCGGAATGCCCGAGGCGCGCCTTCCGTTGGCGCAGGCCGTGATTTATCTGGCCTGTTCAGAAAAAAGTAATTCCGTCATTCGCGCCATCGACGCCGCCATGGAGATGGTACGCACCGGGCCGCAAATAAGTGTTCCGCCCCACTTGCGCGACAACCATTACCCCGGTGCCAGGCAGCTTGGCCATACGGGGTATCGTTATCCGCATGATTTTCCCAACGCCCGGGTGGCGCAAGATTATCTCGGCGCGCCGCATCAGTTTTATTTTCCCTCCGATAGGGGGGTGGAAAAACGTTTTGCCGAGTTTCTGGCCGCTTTCGAGTCCCATGGCGGCCCGCAGGCGGACAGCGGCGGAGGAAAAGAAGTTTATCCATGACCAAAATTGCGTTACGCCATCAGATGTCTGCCGTCTTGGGGGGCATTTCCCCCGAGCAAAGGAAATGCCGCTCCCTTGACGCATGCCGTCGAATGGCAGAGACGCCGGAATTTCGCAATGCGCATTTCATCATGCTTTACCTTCCCATGGATACGGAATTGGCGGTGGATTTTCTCGCGGATCTGGCATGGCAACAGGGAAAAAAAGTCGCGCTCCCCGCCACCGATTGGCCTAACCGCCGCATCGTGCCGCTGCTCGTTGATCGGTTGGACGCTGCGCCCCATCCACTTATTCCGGGATTGCGTGAGCCCGGCCACGGTGATCCCATCGAGGTGGCCCGTCTGGATATCGTCATTGCGCCGGGCATCGCCTTTGACCCCGCGGGAAATCGGCTTGGCCGGGGAAAGGGCTTTTATGATCGCTTTCTAGGCCGCCCAGACTTACGGGCGATCCGATCCGCCATCTGTTTTGATGAACAGATTTTGCCCAATACCATGCCGGTTGAGCCGCACGATGTCGCGATGCAACTAATCGCAACTGATAAAGCCGTCCTGCGGCCGCTGGAAAATCTGTCCGTGTCGCCCCCGGGCTAGCGAGCGGATAACGCTGCGTTGGAGATGCATGCCTCGAACAAAACGCAAAAAATCACGCCTCAGCGAGAAGTGGCTATGGATGGCCGTGGCCCTGCTGATCGCCTGGGGCGGCTGGCAACTGTGGCGGGTGCGCGAACAGATTCATCAGCAGCTTGCCTCGCGGCATGCAAAACCGTCTGCAGTCCAATCGGTTCAAGTATCCAAAGGGACGGGGTTGTCTGCGGCGGCCGCGGTGTCGCCGCAGCCAATATCAGCCCGGAATGTGCCGCTATCACCAGCAGAAAAATCGCGTGCGTTGTTGCTTTATCGCGCAGCGTTGCGTCAACTCGAGGCCATGCACCCGATAAGTGCCCGCAATCAGTTGGAGGGGGCGTGGCGGATGGCCGCGGGTCACGGCGCAGCGATTGCGCAAAAAATTCGTGCCTTGTTATCAGACATCGATCGCCACACCGTGCTCGCCGGCGTTGCATATCGCCATGATCCGTGGGTGCGGCTGGTGCAAATGCCGGCCGGATCGACGCCGGATCAGATGGCGCATCTCTACCGCATCACACCGGGATTACTTGAGGCGGTCAATCCGCTGCTCGGCACCCGAAATATCGAAGCCGGCAGTTGGATCACCGTAATCCTTGGCCCATTTAATGCCATATTTCACTGGCATGCGGCCCGCGTTGATATCTTCATTCGTCACCAATTTGTGATAAGCTACGCACTGAAAGTTTCGGCGCTAATTCATCCGATGGCGGGTCGTTACAAGCTGGTGCGTGTATCGCTGGGCATGGCGTCCGGAGGATCGTTGTCGGGCGACCTGCCGGACTTTGTCAGCATTGCGCTAAGGGGCCGCTCCGATGGCAGGCATGAGATCATCAGGGTGTCGAATGTCGATTCATTTAATTCCGATTTTGTCATGCGCACCTTTGACCTCGAGACCTTGGCCAAGCTGCTTAACCCCACCTTCTCCCGGATATCCGTTCGCCCCTGAAGTCCTTTTCTCTGGAGATGCTTGATGGCGCTGCTGGTCCAATGTCATCAGTGTGGCAAAATCCTCGAACTCGACGATGGCTTTCGCGGCGGCGTCTGCCGATGCAATCTCTGTGGAGCGCTGCTGCGCGTGCCAATGGTTAAAGGGCGCGAGGTACAGAAATCGCGCCCGGCGGAGCCGGGTAGTGCTGCCGCGTCCCCCAATGCACCCGAGGCACCTGCACCCAATGCCGCCCAAATATCGGCGGAGGCCACCGCACATTCCGGGCGCCCGCAAACCCCGGATGGGTCGTCGCCCCAGCGGCCGGCGCGACCCGACACGCCAGACGCATCCCAACCACGCACCACCAGCCCCATTCGACCGGCTCGCCCGGAATCGCCTCTGGTTGAAAGCCTGATGCAGCGTCCGAGCACGCCAGGCAAAGCGGATCCGATGGATAGCGGATCATCCCGGTCGGATTTGCGGCGTCCCGCTGCGCCCGCGAGCCCCGCTGCCTCGCGCCGGGTCCAACCGCAGCGTGGTCAACCGACCGGTGGGCCTCGGCAAGATTCCCATCCCGCGCAGCGCCAGCGCCATGCGGGCGATTCGCACCGCGCAAGCGCAAAAAAGCCTCCCGTCTGGATGTATATCGGTTCAGCGGCCGGTGTGGTGCTGTTAGCCGTGGTCGGTGTTATTTTGCTTGGGCATCATCCCGCTGGCGCACCAGGCAAAACGTCGGGCAGCGCGTCGGGCAATGCAGGCAACGCCTCACCGGTAGCGGCGAACTATTTGGGCATTCCCATTGATGCATCGCACGTGTTATTCTCTTTTGATGGTTCTTCCGCCAACGCTCAAAGCTTCAACTTGCTCGTGGCGGTGGCGAAAAAAGCTATTGCAACCCTGCCGCCAGCCACCAAAATCAAAATCGCCCTATGGAGGCCATCAGGCCTGAAAGTTTACCCCGTCAAAGGGTGGCTAATACCCCAGAACACCCGCCCCGCAATTAAATCGATGCTGGGGTATTCCCCATATGGCAGCACATCGATTCGGCGGGCCATGCTTGCCTCCCTGACGCTCGGAGCGCACCAGGTGATATTTACCACCCAAAAAATTATCGTGCCGTCTGATTTGGCGGCAACGGTTCTTGCAAAGCGGGCGGCCAATCAGCAAATCGATGTCATATCGGTGAACGGTGAACGCCACCAGCTGCAAAAACTCTCTAAAGCCACCGGAGGTCAGTTTCGGATGATTTCGCTCGGGCATTTGCAGTCTGCGCTCGGCGCGAATTGAAATTGCAGGGAGCCACCGGATCCGGGGCTTAATGCCGCTGCACCTTACAGATCGGA
>JAJZGD010000188.1 GCA_021804985.1 Planctomycetota bacterium | reverse complement strand
ACACCTTGGCGTGCCCGCGCTGGCGGCCTACCCGACTGATGCCGCGTTGAATTTGGCTGCGGCGATCATCCGCGCCGCGGGGGGCGGCTCGCCGGCATATTGGCTTGAGCGTGCGCCGCGTGGCGGCCCCGTGTGGCGGCACACCATTCAACCGGCAAATATCAGCAAAAAGCGTTAAACTATCACCGATGAAATCTTCACCAGCCAGTGCCGCCCCAATGCCCGATTTATCGACAGCTGCACCCGCCGACCTGATCACGGATGTCCGGCAGCTGCAATCGCTGCTTCCGTGCATTTCGGCAGCGAGACTTGCAGCCATGGAGCGCGTGAGTCGCCATTACACCTTTCGGCTGCCGCGATTTTATGTCGAAAAGATTCTGACCAATGATGAAAATGATCCGCTGTGGGATCTGGTACTGCCCGGCGAGCAGGAAATAGCCGACACCGCCGACGAGCGATGGGATGCGTATCAATTGGAAACCCGTGCGGTCAATCACCCGCGGTGGATACAGAAATATCGCTACGAGGCGCTGATACGCACCACCGATTATTGCAGCGGGCTTTGCCGATATTGCTATCTTAAGAATCGGGAGGTGATTCCCGGCGTTCTCAGCCATGCCGACATCGACGATATGTTTGATCAAATGGAGGCTCGCGCTGAAAGCCACCTGCTGCGCGAGCTGATACTCAGCGGTGGGGATCCGCTGGCGGTGTCGGCATCGCTGATTGCACATTTTGCCGATCGATTGGCACGCATCAATCGGACGCGGTCGCACAACATCACGGTGAGCATCCACACGCGGGAGCCGGTCTGGTATCCGCAGCGAATATCTCAGTCTGCGGCTTTGCAGGCGGCCTTGGCGAAGCTGGAACCCAGCTCCTACATACTGCACGTGGTGCATCCGCGTGAGGTGACGGGCGAACTTTTGGCATGTATCGAATTGCTTGCCGACCTGACCCCGCGACGGGTGCCGCTGATAATGACACAGCACCCATTGTTCCGAACGATCAATGATGATGCCAGCGTGATTACGCAAATGTATGATCGACTCGACAGTGGGCGCATCACGGTTAAGCCGTACTATCTCATTCACCCGTTTCCCGATGGAACGTTGCCGAAACATCGGCTGACGCTGCCGGAAAGTCAGCGCATTTTGCGGGATTTGGCGTCGGCGCCGGGCACGCGCGTGCCGCTGCTTACTGTTCCCACCCCCATGGGCAAATGCGTGATCGGGCCGTATGAAAGGCTTGTGGATGAGGGGGGATATTACGTGCTGCACACCAAGGACGGCGTGCCGGTTCAATACGCCATCGGCGCACGATACGATCCGCAGGAAACGCGCCCGGCCATTCCGGTGGTTTCACTGCCCATTCACCCCTGATGCGGCCGTGCGACGCCGCTGCCCCGCCAACCGCCAACGGCGCTCAGTTTTGCACATAACCCAGCGGTGCCGCGAGAAGCACCTGATCATTCTGCAAAACATGGAGCATCTGATACATTTCAATCGTTGATTGCCGATAGTTTTTCGGTATCCCCATGAGCATGGTGCTCATGCCGAGGGGGAGCGATGCCTGAATCCCGAGCTTTTCGCGAATGATGGTGGCCAACGATTTGGGCGCCGGCAAAACGATCACGCCATACGGCCCGTGGATTTTCGCCGCAGAAGCCACGGCCGCAACGGTATCGCTGAGCGAGCCATCCGCGTCGACCAAGCCCGCCTTGATGGCCGCTTTGCCGGTGAAAAGGCGCCCGCGGGCCACCAATGCAATATGCGCAATGTGCGATCCGCGGCTTTCCATCACGCGATGGGTAAAGAGGCGGTAGGTAGAACGCATCAGCGCGGCCACATATTTACGCTCGGAAGGTGTGAACGGAACGGTAGAGTCAAACAGCGTTACATGATCACCCTTGGAAAAAGTTTCTACGCCCAGACCGATTTCGCTGAAAAGGCCCCCAATGACGACCTTTCCCCCCACCACGCCGATGGAACCGGCAATGGTTCCGGGGTCGGCAAATATTTTTTTGCCCGCCGTTGAAATGTAATATCCGCCGCTCGCCGCCTCGGCCCCCATCGACACATACAGCGGCTTTTTGCAGTGGTGCAGCATTTGCCATATGGATTCGCTGGCCTGAGCCGATCCGCCCGGTGAATCGACCCGCAGTACGATCGCCTTGACGCGCGGATTGCGTTCCGCGGCTTTCAGGCTTTGGTGGATACTGTGCGGTGTGATGATGGCACCATTGGCATCGTTGGCGGGCGAATCGTCCATGATTACACCACCGGCGCAGATAACCGCCACTGCCGGCCGGGCCGACGGCGGTTTACGGTGGTGCGATCCAAGCAGTCTGAAAATTGCGAAGGGACTGTCTAACACCAAAGGCTTTGTGGCGTGCGAGCCAAAATGGCCAATGAGCTGGCAGCCGCCAAGAAATTTGGTTTGAACCATACTGTCAATGTTCTGCCGACTCGCAAGGCCATCAATCAGATGCTGTTTCAAGGCGCTCCGCGCGGTTAACCATCCCTGATTAATCGCATTTTCCGCAGCGGCCGCAGTCATGCCTGGCCGATGGGCCACGATGGAGGCGACAATCTGGGCGTACCATCCATTAATCAGCCCTTCCACCTGAGCGGCAAACGCCTTGCTGGCGTTAAAGCGGGTGAAAGGCTCTTCGGCCCCTTTGAATTTACCGATCTGCACCATGTCTGCCTGCAGGTGCAGCTTTTGCAGCAGGCCGCGGAAAAACATTAATTGCAGTTCCACCCCGGGCAAATAAAGATTGCCCTGGCGCGACATGATGACCTTATTGGCGTGGGCGGCGAGCAAATAGGTGTTTTCGCTGTAATTGGTGGAGTAAAAAAGAACCTGTTTATGATCATGCCGGGCGAGGGTAATGAGTTGGCCAAGCTCCTGAGCCTGCGTGAGGCTAAGTGCAAAACCATGAAGATTAAAGAAAAGCCCGGACACCTGCGGATCGGCAATTGCCTTTTTTATCAGCGATATCGTGGATGTTAAAGCGGGCGAGTGATTGGCGCCCAGCGAAAACAATGAAAACGAAAATCCCTGCGGGCATTGCTGCAGGGTGCCGGAAAGGGTTATTTCGGCCACCTTCTTTTTTGCCGTTGGCATGGTCGCGGTGGACGCCGACACGCGTGGCCCCGCGGCCAAAGCTGCAAGGGCCGCAATCAGCAGGGCTGCCGCCGTTTGAAAGCGTTTGGCCATGCCCTGCTTCGTACGATGCGCCGACTGAAGTTCGTTTATCATCTGTTGTCTCCATGCGGTGGCTATGCAAAGCCTATGCTGCAAGTTTAGCGTCATCATGGGGCCTAACGCCAGTTGTTGCATTCGGGCGCACAGGCCACCCAAACGATCACCCTGACGCAATATCCCAACATCGTGGCGTGCCAGCGCCCCGCACGCCTGGCGGCATAGGTGTGCGGGCCGCGTGCCGTCGGTTTTCGGCGCGTTGAAATACGCCTCGCCGTGCGATGGATCGGTCAATCATCACACAGGTGGGTTTGGCCCCGCGTTGCCGCTATGCGGAACACACACCAGGTCGGTGTGTCGTCGGATTGATCCACCGATGCGCGGAAGCTTTCAAGCTGAATGTAGAGAATGCGGCCCTCATGCGATTCCAGAAACGCCAGCGGCGAACCGTCATCATTGCTGTAGCACACCGGCCACGGAGAAAATTCGGCGGCGGGCGAATGCGGCTGCGGCGATGCAATCAGCAAAGCATCGGAGGGCAGCCGGCCGATGCGCTTTGTTTCCGACGGCAGCATGGCATCGCCAGCGCCGATGAAAACATAGCCCTGTACGATCCATTGCGGATCCAGCAGCAGCGGGATGGAGTTGATGTAACGGCTGGGCATGGTTAAAGCTCAGCGGCTATGAGGTCGTGGTAGGTTTCGCGGCGGCGAATGATGGACCATGTTTTTCCGGTGACGAGAACCTCGGCGGCGCGCGGACGGGCATTGTATTGGCTGCTCATCGCAAAGCCGTAGGCGCCGGCGGAGAAGATGGCGAGCAAATCGCCGCGTTTGAGGGGCGGCAAAAAGCGATCTTTCGCCAGATAATCGCCGCTTTCGCATACCGGGCCAACCACATCGACGCATTGGTCATGGGGCGTGCGCAGCGCTGCGGTACGGTTGGGGGGCATAAGCTCGGCGCCGGGATTTACCGGCCAGATGAAATGATAACTTTCGTAAAGCGTGGGGCGGATGAGATCATTCATCGCAGCGTCGGCAATGACAAAGCGCTTGCTGCCCCCCTGCTTGGTGTACGCCACGCGTGATACAAGAATGCCCGCATTGCACGAAATGGATCGTCCCGGCTCCAGAATGATCTTCAGGGACCGGCCCGCAAGCAATGGAACGATGGCGGCGGCGTAATCTGCGGCGGAGGGGGCTTCGTTTCCTTCATAAAACGCGGCGAACCCCCCACCAATATCCAACGTGTCGACGACAATATTCTCCCGGGCAAGTTCGTCAATAAGGGCCAGGGCCTTGGTAATGGCGTCCACATAGGGAGCCGCCGATTTAATCGGAGAGCCAATATGCAGATGCAGACCGGTGAGTTTCAGGTGCGAGGCTGCAGCGGCGTGGCGATAAAACGCGGCGGCACGGTCGATATCGATGCCGAATTTGGTTTCTTTTTTTCCGGTGAGGGTTTTCTGATGCGTTCCGGCTGAGGCCACATCCGGATTTACGCGCAGCGCCGCATTGGCGGTGATATTCCGCAGCCCGCAGAGACGGTTTATATTCTGAAATTCCTGTTCGCTTTCAATATTAAAAAGCAGAATGCCGGCATCGAGGGCTTCGTTAATTTCCGCATCCGACTTACCGACGCCCGCGAAGACGACGGCGGCCGGCCTGCCCCCCGCCTGCAGGGCCCGGAAAAGCTCGCCGCCAGAAACCACATCAAATCCGCTGCCCCACCCGGCCAATTCCCGAAGAATGGAAATGTTCCCACAAGATTTAATCGAATAACAAATCATCGGATGGAGCGGCGAGAAGCTCTCGGCAATCCGCCGATAATGTGTCTGGAGCGTCTGGCGGCTGTAGATATAGGTTGGCGTTCCAACGGCCGCGACAATCTGCTCGACCGGAACTTCTTCCGCATAAAGCGAGCCGTTGATATACTTAAAATTGTCCATGGCATGTCCTCAAGGCGTACAATGTGCAGCGGGGTCGTTACGCATATTGCCGGAGGAATTTTATGGCCTTCCGGGCGGCTTCTTCCGCAGTGGTTTCATAGGGATAAAGTTCGACGGTAACCCACCCCTGATAGTTTATCTTTTTAATGGTTTTAAATATGGCGGCAAACTCCATCGCTCCGGTACCGGGTATCAGATGCTGATGGACGCGGTTGGCCGGTATGTCTTCCACATGGATATGGGCAATGAATTCCGCGCAGTTTTCCAGCACGGTGCAGGGGTCTTCGCCCACGCAGTAAAAATGGCCGAGATCGGCATTCATCCGCAGATTCGGATCATTCATGCGAGTGAGAAACTCCATGCATTGGCCGCTGGTTTGAATTAGCAGGCCCGGCTCCGGCTCGATGGTCAGCGTGATGCCGTGGTTGTGGGCAATGGGCAATAGCTCATGGAGCCCCTGAGCATACCAATCGAGTGCCCCCTGCGCGGATTGGCCGAGCAGCGGGCCGCCGGGCTGAAGCGAAATAGTTTTTGCACCGAGCGCCGCTGCCATTGCAATGCAGGCCGCCGTATGGGTAATCCGGAGGCGGCGAATGGAAGCATCGGCGTCGATCCATGTGGGATGATACGTATCGCCGAGGGCGAAAAGTGTAAAGGCGTTAATATTGGAAACGCCCAGAGACAATTGCTGCATCTGGTCTAAAAGTCTGGTGATCCGGTCGGCTGGCATATCGGGGGGATAAGCGTGGGGAACATCGGCCATGAGCTCAACGCCGGCATAGCCGCAGGCCGCGATGGCGGAGATTGCCTCTTCAAGTGAAACCCGCTTGAATGCATTGGTGGAAAAAGCGAGTTTCATAGTTGATATGGGGACCTTCAGGCCAGAGCGAAAAATCGGAACGACAAAAA
>JAJZGD010000187.1 GCA_021804985.1 Planctomycetota bacterium | reverse complement strand
CGAATTCAAGGCCGACATTCACCCCCAGTTTCTCCGCCTTTTAAAGCACGGGTTTTAGCAATTCCAGCAATATTATTCGGGCGCGGTGGGGGGGCATTTCGGGCAGGGCTTTGCCGCTGGTAATGCTGATGTTTCTGCCGCCCACGGCGCGGGCAAATTCCAGCGTATGCAGGATCATCGCGATGCGCGCCCGACGCAGTTGCCGACTCGGAGAAATCAGCGACGGCTCAAAGAATGGCTCCGGCGGGGGATTGCTCCAGAAGCCAAACGTGCAATTTGCGTTGATATTGGCTGCCGCTAACCCCGCCCGTTCAAGGGCACGAACTATCGGTGCTACCTCCGCACCGGGGCGCTGCGGATACCAGTGCGGTTTGTCCGCCAGAATTTCCACCCCGTCGTAGCCCAATCCCCCGATCCGGGCAATGGCGGTAAGCAGCGAATAGCGGGTAAAGCCATTGGTTGAATAGGCTAATTTCAGATGTTTTGCCATACGCCATACTACATCCGCTCGCAGCTCACCCCGCAAGCGGGCCAGTTTTACCGGCAGGGCCTTGCTGACCGGGCTTGGCTGGCCACCGTGCCCTTCCGCTGCTAACCGCCGTGCCACAGCCGCAGGCCAATCTGCAGCACAATATTCACCTGCAAGCCCGCCGCCAGATCATCAAGCAGCACACCCCAACCCGCGGGCAGCTTTTCCAGCGCGCGGCAGGGGGGCATTTTAAGCGTGTCGGCCAGCCGAAAAAGCACATACACCGCGGCCGTCATCAGCCACGCGTTAAGCGCATTGCCAAAAACGCCTGCCGGCAGTGGAATCCACAGTGTGGCCACCATAAAACCTGCATACTCATCGAGCACTACCTGCCCGGGGTCTTTTTTGCCGAAATAAGCTTCCGCCCATGGGCACAGAGCAATTGTAAAAATTGAGGCCGCGACAATAACGCCGCCGCACACCCCGATGCGCCAAAACACGGGCGCATGCCTCCACAAAAGCAGCCACCAGATAATCGCAGGCCCACAAGAGCCCCAGCTGCCGGGCGCCGGTTTAAGCAGCCCCAGACCGCCGCCGGTGATGATCCATTTTTTGATCTCAGTTTTCAGTGCTGCAATCTCCATCGCTGTGCCGGCACCGCTTCATTATGAATGGATTAATTTTTTTGCCAGCCAGATGTACTGCGCCGCCGACAATACCGTAACGGCCAGCGTCAGCCAGATCGCGGCATTGCGCACCATCAGCAAAATCTGCAGGTTATTCGGGCGCAATTCATATCCCAGTGCGGGGCATAAAATAACCGCGATGATGGCTGCACACTGCACCACCATTTTTACTTTGCCCGCCCACTGTGCGCGAAAATCAAGCCCCTGCCCCTCCGCCAGTGCTCGAATGCCGGTTACCAGAAATTCCCGGGCAATCAGCACCACAGCCATCCACGCGTAAATACCCGTCGATGAGTAATGGAGCGCCGCCATCGCAGGCGGAAGCGGCCACGCCCGCCAGCCGGGCTCAGAAAAAAATACAAACGCCCCACAAATCAATATCTTGTCCGCAAACGGGTCTACCACCCGCCCAAAAACGCTTTCTCCCCGCCATGACCGCGCCAGATATCCATCCAGAACATCGCTGATTACGGCCAGCGTAAACACCAGCAGCGAAAGCCACGCCCGAAATACCGTCTGCGACGGCGCTGCGGGCACCGTGATGAGCACAAAAAATAAGCCGGTAACCACCAGCCGGCCAATGGTAATCAAATTGGGTACCTGCCGGTACAAGCCGCGGCCGACCGGAGGCGATGCATGCCCCGCAGCCGCGTCGGCGCCCGCAGGATTGTTTTCACCCGCAGAAATATTTCCCATGGCCTACCTCGGCATGCTGATTAATGGCCTATCACAGGCAGGCTCGACGTTAAGCTGCGCCCCGACCGCAGCGTTCGTATCCGACGCCCCAGCAGATCATAGCCGGAAAAATCGTCCACTTTTATCTGCACCAATTCACCCGGCACCGCTTTGATATCACGGATGAGCACTTGGCCGTCAATGTCGGGTGCCTGCCCTGAATGGCGGCCCACAGCGCTCCGCTCCACGCGGTTAACGCGGTCAATCAATACCGACAGCTCACGCCCGATCATCGATTGATTCTTGGCCAGCACCACTTTCTGCTGGGCACGCATTAGTTGATCGTAGCGCTCTGCCACGGTGCCTTGATCAACCCGGTTGGTTTCCCACAGGCGGCCGGCGGGGGTCCCCGGTTCGGGCGAATATTCAAAGACGCCGAGGCAATCAAAACCAAAATCCTCGACAAACTTTACCAGCTCCCGATGTTGCGCATCGGTCTCGCCGGGAAAGCCGGTGATCAGTGTTGTACGAATGGATATGTCTGCCATCGATCGGCGTAATTTCATCAGCAGCGTTTCAATCTGCTTGCGCGTCACCTTGCGCCGCATCGCATGGAGAATCGCATCGTTGATGTGCTGCAGCGGCATGTCAATATATTTGACAACCCGCTCAGCATCCGCCATGGCTCGGATCATGTCGTCCGTAAAGCAGCTCGGATACGCATACATCAGCCGTATCCAGCCGGCGCCGCTTTGGGCGCTCATTTCTCTCAGCAGCCCCACCAAGCCCTTGCCAGGCCCACTGTAGTCGATATCTGCCCCGTAACTGGTTGTATCCTGCCCGATCAGATTCAATTCAAAAACACCATCCGCCACCAGTTCGCGCGCTTCTGCAAGAATATTCTCCAGCGGTTTGGATCGCATCCGCCCGCGAATCGATGGAATGGTGCAGAATGTGCACCCCTGATTGCATCCCTCCGAGATGCGCAGGTAGGCATAATGCCGCGGGGTCAGCCGCAGGCGCGAATCGTCGGCTTCAAAATATCCTTTTCGGCTTCGATCATGCTTGGAAATAAATTTCGTTACGGGATGGAAGTTGCCCATATCCGGGCTTGATGCATCGCGCGGGGCGCCGCGGACGGCCGCAACAATATTTTCGCGATCAAACACGCCCACCAACGCATCAACTTCCGGAACTTCGTTAAGCAGATTGGCCCGCTGGCGCTGCACCAGACACCCCGCCACCACCACTCGCTTTTCGCGGCCCGCCCGCACGGCGTTGGCCTTGTGTTCCAGCGCTTCACGGATAACCTCGATCGCTTCGGTTTTACTGGCCTCCAGAAATCCGCACGTGTTAATCACAATCGTATCGGCGTGTTCATGGTCTGCAGTGATCGCAAAACCATCGGCCGCGAGCAGCCCGAGCATCCGCTCGCTGTCAATGAGATTTTTCGGACAACCCAGCGACACGAAGGCCACGGTTTTTTCGCCTATGCCGATCACCCGGTCGCCCTTTGCTTTACTGCGTTTTGGCAAATCCATTCCTTTTCGCTGATTTAGTCAAATCTCATACAGGTACCAACGCCCGAACCTTTTTTACCGCCCCGGGCGATACGCCGCACTGCCCCGGTACCGCGCTCGGCACTCCTCCATCGCCGCGCCGCCGCCGCCGCTCGCTGCCCACTTGTACGGTAGCCGACACCATGCCGCAAAGCCACCGCCGCCGGCTTTCTACCCCCGCTCTATCAGGCATGGTAATATGCGGCGGAGCGGGCGGATCGCCGCGAGCAAAAACATCGGAGACACCCAGCGACACCCGGAGAAACCCAATGCAGAATCCTCCCCGCTCAGCACCCTTCCCAGGTTGCCCATCGATTATACCCGCACCGTTCGTCCCGAGCCGACGGCGATTCTGTACCATCGCAGCAGCGCTCATCGCCGGCGTCGGTGGCAGTCATCTTTTGCCGCCGAATATTGCCGCCGCCGCGTCATGGGATGATCTGCCGGTTTCACCCCTGGTGCATAAAAATGGCCGCATCACCTTTCTTTTCCCATCCGGCAAGTTCCAAAGTGTCGTTCTGAACCTCGGCGGCGTGGCACCCACGCCACTTGCCCGCCAATCCGATGGTAGCTGGATGGTCACCATCCCGCCGCTTCCGCCCGAAATATATACCTACAGCTTTTCCGTCAATGGGGTTATGGTACTTGATCCCTTCAACCCGTGGGTAAAGAAAAATCTTTTCCATTCCCAAAGCATGCTGCTGGTGCCCGGCCATCCCCCTTCGCCCTGGCAGAATACCGATGTGCCCCATGGTGTGGTCGCCAGACATGTTTATCATTCAGCCGTGGCCGGCGATAACCGCGCCTATTACGTCTACACCCCTCCCGGCTATCACGCCAGTGCCAACCACCAATATCCGACGCTGTTCCTCCTTCATGGTTACAGTGATGAACCTGGCGCGTGGAGCAAAGTTGGCCGAGTTAATTTTATTCTCGATAACCTCATTCACGCGGGCAAAGTTAAGCCCATGGTGGTGGTGATGCCCAACGGCTACGGCGACCCCGCGATCGCCGCCCGCAATAGCCGAGCCCTCGCCGACCGAAAACTCTGGCTGACCAATCTCAAAGATTTTCAAGCCTCCCTGCTGCACGAAGTGATGCCGCGCGTCCAACAGGAATATCGCCTCGCGCCCGGGCGCGACAATACCGCCATTGCCGGCCTCTCCATGGGCGGCGGCGAGGCACTGATCACCGGCCTCAATCACCTGAAAACTTTCGCGTGGATCGGCGGCTTTAGTTCCTATGTCGGCAATCATGGTGCCGATTTTTCCCCCTTTTTCCCCAAACTATCCGCCGCCGATAACGCCCGCATCCGATTGCTTTGGGTATCTTGCGGACGCCAGGACCCGCTGGTCGGCAAAGCCAATCGGCAGTTAGACCACTGGCTGGTTTCCAAGAATGTTAAATTCCGCAGCGTGTGGACACCCGGCATGCATCAATGGCGCGTGTGGCGGAACAATTTCGTCCACTTTGCGCCGCTGCTTTTTTCGTGAATGTTGCATGGTAGTTGCCGCGCGGCCGGTATTTTTAACTTACGCGCATCGCAAACTTAAATCTTTCACGGGGCAAGAATCTTATGCTTCGCAAAGCCTTCATCATGAGTGTAAATCTGGGGCAGGAAGCCGAGTACCATCGGCGGCATCAGCAAATATGGCCGGAGCTTTCAGCGCTGCTTTCGGAACATGGCGTACACAACTATTCCATTTTTCTTCACCCTGCGACGCGGCAACTTTTTGCCTACGCCGAAATTGAAAGCGAAGAGCAGTGGCAAGCCATCGCTAACGCACCCATTTGCCAAAAATGGTGGCGTTACATGGCAGACATCATGGCACATAATCCGGATAGCAGCCCCCAAAGCACGCCTCTGCAAGAGGTATTCCATCTCGCGTAGCGCCGGGTTCAGTGCCGCGCCCGAAATGCCATGCGGCAGTACTTGACATTGGGCCGATCAAACGCGAATATCAGGAATTCAGCCGAACCGGGTTGGGCATTGCCCCCGGCGGCAAACGGGCTTGTAGCTCAGCTGGTTAGAGCGCGTCACTGATAATGACGAGGTCAATGGTTCGAATCCATTCAGGCCCAATTGTGCAGTAAAAGCCACACTATCACCGCGAGCGTGCCAAAAATCAGAACCACCAGAAGCTTTGAAAATGGTGACAGTTTTGCCCGGGCCGCTGGTGATTGAGGTGCAGCAATCTTCCCGCGGGCTTTATCCCGCTCACGATTGCGTTTCTCTTCTTCCGAGAGAACCAGCCACCAATCCATCTCATCCATGGCGGTCATTTTAGCAGCGCTTTTATGCCCCACCAAGGCGCTGCAATGGCGCAAGGGACAATTCCACTGGAACAAATCCATCGGCTCGTAGAAATGCGTTCGCGTCCCGCGTCTAAGCCGGCCAGCCTGCTGGCCGCGCCTCGTCGGCCACCGGCTGGTGAAAATTCGCCCCATGCATGCCACGTCCCAACAAAAACCTACGGGCGGTGCGGTTTATCCGCCCGGAACGGCTGCAAAGAAGCCTTCCACTGGAATAAATCCATCGGCTCGTAGAAATGCGTTCGCGTCCCGCGTCTAAGCCGGCCAGCCTGCTGGCCGCGCCCCGTCGGCCACCGGCTGGTGAAAATTCGCCCCATGCATGCCACGCCCCAACAAAAACCTACGGGCGGTGCGGTTTATCTGGCCGGAACGACTGCAAAGAAGCCTTCCACTGGAATAAATCCATCGGC
>JAJZGD010000024.1 GCA_021804985.1 Planctomycetota bacterium | reverse complement strand
TAATATTTCATGATTAAATGCCCGCGCCCTGATCCAGATGAATGCCGCATTCCTTTTTATCAGTTCCGCTCCAGCGGCCATCGCGCTGGCTCTGGCCATCGCCCAAAGGCCGAGTGCAGGTTTCCGGATTGCAGCCGATGGATGCATACCCTTGATTCCACAGCGGATGGTAGGGCAATTCGTTAACACGCATGTACTGATGAATATCGCGCGCAGTCCATTTCAGCAGGGGTGAAATCGCCAGCGATTGCGTGCGACGATTCACCTCCACCACATCCATTTTGGCGCGCAATTCGGACTGATCCGCCCGTATACCGCGCAGCCATGCCGCCGGTGCCAGCGCCGTCATCGCCCGATCAAAGACACTGTTTTTGTTGGCCTTGCAGCATGCATCAACATCCTGCCGTACACGTGGATCGCTTTCCCCATTGATCGATAGCCACACCACCGGGTCATGCTCGGAATGAAACTCCATGACATTCAGCCGGTATTGATTACGCAGCGCCTCCATAAACGCCAGCGTCTGCGGAAACAGATATCCCGTATTGATGAAAACGATCGGAATTCCCGGCAGTGCCGTATTGGCCATATGGATCAGACACATGCTCTCTGCGCCAAAACTGCTGGTCATGATGAGTTTGCGGCCGAACGTATCCGCCGCCCATTGCACAATTTCCGGCGGCGTACGCCCGGCCAACGCAGCATTCGCCGCCAACGCATCCAAGGCGATTTCGCCTGAGGCTTCGTGCTTTTTTTCAATATGCTTCATGATGACATCACTCATATTTGTTCTTTCACGGGTGCCGTGGCGCCCGCCCCCATGCGCGTGCGCCGCGCCGCTTCCAACTCATCCAGAATGCGCTCCGGAATGCGAACGTTTTTGCGCCCCAGCCCAATGTCAATGTCCGGCTTGCGGCTGCCGTGAAAATCCGACCCGCCGGTTACAACCAAAGCATGCCGTTTGGCGATCGATAGCAGCCACTCCGAATCCTGCGGCCGGTGATCGCTGTGCCATACCTCAACGCCGTCGAGCCCTTGGTCAATCAACGACTCGATCAGGTGCTGCAGATGGGCATGATTCTGTGCCCGCAGTTGCACCGGATGGGCCAAAATAACCAGGCCGCCGGCATCGTGAATGCAATCGATCGCCTGACGCGGGGTGAGCCGCTCCTTATCAAAATAGGCGGTTCCCCCCATGCCCAAATACACGTCAAATGCCTGCTTCAGGCTGGCCACGCAATGCGATTCGAGCAATGCCTGAGCGATATGTGGCCGCCCCACCACCACCGCCCGATTGTCTGCATTGCCCCGGCGGGCTATTTCCAGCACCTGATCCATAGTGATTTTGCACCCGATCTCGTTAAGCCGGGCTACGATTCGCGGATTGCGATTATTCCGGCCCTCCAGCAGAATCGTGCTCATGCGTTGCAAGGCGGCCGATTCCGGATCGATGAAGTACCCCAGCAGATGCAGCGTCGCGGGCGGCGCAATTTCCGCAGATATTTCAATGCCGGGAACAAACCGCAGCCCCGCTTTATCTGCAGCCGCTTTCGCTTCCATCAGACCGCCGCCGGTGTCATGGTCCGTCAGGGCAATGCCGGAAAGCCCCGACGCCGCAGCGGCCAAAATGAGCTCGGTCGGCGTGAGCGAACCATCGCTCGCGGTCGAGTGGGTGTGAAGATCGACAAATCGCCCGTTCATCACGCCCCCGCCCCCGAGATCACGCGGCGATCCACAAGTACCGACATGATTGCTGCCACAGAGGCTTCCACCGATTGCTCAGCGGTTTTCAGATGTACCTCCGGATTGCTCGGCGCTTCATACGGAGCATCGAGCCCGGTAAACGACATGGCGTTGCCCGCCGCAATATTTGCCCGGGCCTTTTTGTAAAGATCTTTGGGATCGCGCGCTTCGCATACGCTCAATGGGGCGTCGACGAAAACCTCAATAAAGGCCGATGGCTCAATGCGGCGGCGAACACCGGCCCGATCCGCCCGATAGGGACTGATGAAACTGCAGATGGCAATGATGTGGGCATCGGCGAGCAGCTTGGCCACTTCGCCGACGCGCCGAATATTTTCTGTGCGATCCGCCTCGCTAAAGCCCAGATCACGGTTAAGCCCATGCCGCAGGTTGTCACCATCCAATACAAATGCCAGATGCGCCGCCCGGATCAGTGCGCTTTCAAGTGCCATTGCAATGGTCGATTTTCCGCAGCCTGAAAGCCCCGTCAACCAGACCACACACGGCTGATTGCCGGTGATTTTGTGGCGATCCGCCGGTGTGACACTGCCGGCATGCCAGGTGATATCCGTTGATTTTTGGCTCATTTCAGCGGGCTTTTTCAAAACCATACAAATCCTATAGGAATTATATACTTAAGAATAGCAAACGGCACTTTCGGTTTCAACTCAGGCCGGTTCCGGCGTCCATGGGGTTAAGTTGCAAGATCGCGCCCACCCCCCCGCCAATATGATTATCAGACGCGCTCGGATCGCTATTTCCAATGTCGGAAAGGAAATTTGAACACATGCCGCAGCACCAAACCCGGCCGATACCGTTGGCTGGTCGCCATATGATATTTAAAATTTTTCAGGTAAGCCGCAAATATCGCCGGCGCCCGCCGGATCACGAGCATGTTCTCAGCGTTAAAATGGGCGGCGGCATAGCTGAAGTTAAAGGAACCGGTCACGATGGTGTGGCCGTCAATCAGCATGACCTTGTTGTGTGCGATCAGGTAACGGGCATCAATATAGGTCGGTATGTTGGCGGCAAAAAACGCTTGAAGCGCGGGGCTTGGATCACGCGTATATTTGCCCGTGTGATAATTTTTCTTCATCAGGTGGGATCGATCGAGAATGATGATGACCTTCACACCACGCTGCGCAGCATTGATAATCGCCCGAATAATGGGGCGGCTGGTGAAACTATACGCCTCGACATCGATGGATTGATGCGCCCGGGATATAAGCGAAACGAGTTCATGCGTACACCCGCCATGCGGCGAGAAGAAAACTCGCATCGATGCGGTTGCCGCGGGCCCGGCGTTCGCTGACGACCGCCAATGCTGCAGGCCGGCAAAGCCGTAAGCCAGCGCCGCCGCCACAATCGCAATGAACCATACGGCAGGCTGGGTAAATACGGACGGACGGTAGAGATGATTTCGTGCCATAAATGTGGCTTCGGATGGAGCGTGAAACCTGCACGGGCAAAGCCGCGCACGCCGGGCGACCGCGCCGCCCCACTCCGTCCCATCCATCCCCTCCGTCGTGCAAACCGCTTATTTCTTGCCACCCTTGGCGGCCGGAGCTGCAGCTGCAGCAGGCGCCGCCGCGGCACCAGGTGCTGCCACGGTTGCGCCGGCTTCCGCTGTGGCCTTGGGAGCCTTTTTGACGGCCGCCACCTTACGATGGGCAACCTTCACTAAACCAAAAACGCCTGAGCGATCCTCATGCCATTTTTCGTTTTCCTCAAGCTTAACCACGCGCTCGGCACGCTTGAGAACATTGCGATGCCGCTGCAGGGCACCGCCACCTTTAAGACTACGATCCAGCGACATAATTTACTTCTCCATTGCGACCATCGGCATCCGCAAGCCTCGTTTGGTAGCACCGTAATATAGCCCCGGCGGCCGGAGTTCACAACTCTTCGGTGTGACGGTTCGACGCCAAATCGTGTGTGTGAATTTGGGCCAGATACCGCTCCCGCCAAACCGACGCCCCAATACGGGCCATTAAAAAGCGCCGTCGCAACCCGGCCATTACTCGGACAGGCTCCTGGCATCACAACCATCTACGTTATAATGACAACAGCAATCGCAGACGCTTTGGCCAAGGGGGTTGATCATGCGGGAAGAACATATTGAGCGCTACAGCGGCGGGGGAAAAATTCTGCAATTCGCTGTCGCGGGCCTTAATTCAGCGGAGCTTAAGGCAAGGCCGGTGCCCGATACGTGGAGCATTGCGGAAATCGCCATCCATTTAATGGATGCCGATCTGATTACCGCCGACCGGATGAAACGGATCATTGCCGAGGATAACCCCACATTGATCGGGTTTGACGAGTCGGCGTTTGCCCGGAATCTGCTTTATAACGATCTCGATGTGGCGTTGGCGGTCGATATTTTTGCCCGCAATCGGCAAATGATGACCACCATTTTAGAACGGTTGCCTTCGGCTGCTTTTAGCCGCACCGGCATTCACAACCAACGGGGAAAAATCACACTTGGCGCCATGCTGACATCCTGCATGGACCATCTTGATCACCATCTGAAATTTATCCTGCACAAGCGGCAGCTTTTGGGCAGGCCCCTGCCGCGTTAGCACGACAGCGCTATCCCCGCTATCCGTTATCGCGCGATGCGCCCGTCGGGCTTGAGAGTATCGCCGATGCAACGTAGTATTCGCAGCGGTATTGGTTTAATGCGAGATTTCGGCTTTGACGCCCCCCCCATCAGATCAACGCGACGACTATGAACTGATGAGTCTGCTGGCGCAGGGCGACCGCGATGCGCTCTCAGCGCTTTACGACAAATACTCGGGCGTACTCCTCGCTCTATGTCAGCGTATTTTGCATGATCTGACGGAAGCAGAACAGCTGCTGCTGGATGTTTTTACCGAATTGTGGCTTAAGGCTGAACGCTATGATCGCGACCGCGGCGCTCCGCTGACCTACCTGATAACGCTCTGCCGCAGCCGCGCCATCGACCGGTGCCGCAGCCGTCGGAATAAACATGGAAAATGGATACTCGGCGGCAATCCGGCCGAGAACGTGCTTTCGACGTTGCAGGCGCCTTCGGACCCGCCGGCCGACGCGATGGTTGCCGGCGAACAGGGGCAGGCCGTTCGGCGCGCACTCAATGCGCTAAACAATGTGCAGCGCCAAGTTTTGGAACTGGCCTATTATGGTGGCCTTAGCCACAGCGAAATCGCCGAAAATACCCAATTGCCGCTGGGAACCGTCAAAAGCCATATTCGCCTGGCGCTCATCCGACTGCGGCAGGAACTTCGTACTATGCAATGAAAGGTAGTAGGTAAATCGCGTGCAGTGCACAGAAATACAGGAGCTGATCTTTCTGGACGCGGTAGGCGCCGCCGATGAGCCTATGCGCTCAGCCGTAAGCCGCCATCTACAAGATGGTTGCATCGAATGCCAACTGGCGCAGACCGAAGCCAAGGCCACGGCCGCGATGTTGCCAATCGGGCTGGCGCCCGCTACTCCGACGCCGGCGCTCAAGGCGTCGCTGCTGGAGCGATTGCCGGCGCAACGCACCTCCGCAACTCCAACGCAGGCCAACGTAGAGGCCAAAGGCCATCGCGCGGCCGACAATCGCCCGGCGCGCCGTCCGGCGCTTTGGCCGATGGTGATCACGCTCGCCATGGCCGCTGCCTTTGCCATTGTTGCCATCCTCTCGATCGACTCCAATGCATCGCTGGCGAAAGATCGCCAAGCCGAAATGCTGGCGGTTGCCACCCTCAAGGGTAGTTTGGCGCGGGATTCGATAAACATCCATAAATTATCGGCCACCATGACCCACCTTGTTCTTGCCCAACAGCAGAAGATTTCTTTTCTGCAAGCGCGGCTGAAGAACGCGATGGCCCTGGAGAAGATGGTCGGTTCGCCTGCACTGGAGATGGCATCCCTTCAAGGCCTTGCGCCGATGCGCGCCGCCTGGGGCCGCGTGATGTGGAATCACAAACTCAAAATGTGGAAGCTTTGCGCCTTTAACCTGCCAGCGCTTCCGGCAGACAAAACTTATGAAGTGTGGATGATCACCGCCAAAGGCAAAAAGATGCCCGCCGGCTTGTTTAAACCGGATCCAAAAACTCGATCCATCATGATGACCCCAACCCTTCCCCCCCACCGCCAAATCATGACAGAGATCGCAGTCACCATTGAGCCGGCGGGTGGATCACTCCAACCGACGGGCGCCGTGCTGTTGGCCGGCCGAATTAACTCATCACTTTAGCCCCGTGATGTAACGCCGCAGATCGGCTGGCGATTTTACCACCAGCCGCATGCATCAAAAGGGCACTTTGTTAATTACCACCGGTTGAAACAAGCCCGCCACATTGCCGTGAAGCGCCGGATTTTCTGGATTGAGTTCCATCGTGCTGGCGCCGGGCTTGAGGTTAAAGCTTGACAACTTTGCCCAGATCATGAAGGGCATCGTTGTGAATTTAAAATAATATTCCCCGGTCTTCAGGTCGGCAATAACCTTGTATTCGGTATTGTACGTGTTGAAACCCGCCATCGCTTGATACGGAGCCCCGATGGGAACCGCCACATTATTAAGCACCGTGTTCATCGAAAGAACGGCCTGAAGCTCATTTTTCGGCTGCGTAAGCATATGCACGTAATAGGTCGCCCGAACAAAGCGATCCAGCGGATTTACATTTCCCGGCAGCGGCATGTCGCGGTTGGGATGACTGAAGTTGAATCTTTTTAAGTTTTTGAGTTGCTCCGGAAATGCGGGCGCATTGGTCAGCACGCCATAGGCCGGGCTTACATAGGCGTGAAGCTTGCCGTGGTAGTACTCCAACACGGCGCAGTTGCCCCGCCGGCCCGTGATATGCAAATGGACGTGCGAGCGTTTACCCTTCGCGACGAATTCGACCAGTTGAACATTCCGCATCAACGCAACCGCTTGTTTAACAGAAGACGCCTCGTCGAGCAGATACTGCACCCACAGGCCCGCCTGAAGACCTTTGATCTTTGGATTGCGCTTGCCGTAGTCGCTGTCAAAATAATTGGCAGAGATATTTAGCCCGCGACTATTAATTCCATCGACCGCACCCATTCCATAAACGCTTACGACCATGCTGCCAAATTTTGATGTCCACTTGACTGCGCGGCCCTGCACAATGCGTCTGCCCAACAACAGCCCGCCGTCGCGCTGAATGCCGGCGGGGAAGACGTAAATGCGTGCCTCGGTGCTTGTGTACCAGTCCATGGTGCGCCCGGTGATTTCCCCAATCTTAGTCTTCCATGCAACACTGGTGCATGCGCTGACGGGGATAGCGTGCGCGATCGACGCCAATGCCAGCATTACCAAGCTCAGCCCGATAGGAAAGTATTTCGTGTTTTTCATCGCCCATACCTCAATTTACACCGTCCGCTCGGACATTTTCCACCGACGCAAAACCCATGAGTACCGAGCCTAAAAGCCCGTCGAAGGCTAACCCCGCACGCCGATGCGTGTCAAGAATCGCTCCATGACAATCAGCACAGCGCATCAGAAGCGATAGCCATGCGGATTCATGCCGTCGAATGATGCAATTAATTAATTAATATCTCACGCAAAGCAGGGAAGGCGCAGAGGACGACGACGGGGACGATGGCACAGCGCCCGCGTGCGACGTGCCAAACTTCGCCGGCCAGCCTGCTGGCCGCGCCTCGTCGGCGGCGTGCTGCCCGCAGGCAGCCTCTGTGCCTCTGCGCCTCTGCGTGAGACATCGGTCGTTCCGGGTGAGCGGGAGGGCGATTTTTGCCAAAGGCAAAAATATGGAATCATGCCTCCGGCATGATGTAACTAATTAATATCTCGCGCAGAGCAGGGGGCCGTGTGGGCCATACAGCCATGAAACCACGCGGGGCGCACGGGAATGGGGGGAGAGCAGGCTAATATTGAAGGCGGTCAAAGTTGTTGAGCGGTGACGGCGTAAAAGGGGCGGTGTTCTGCCACATATTTCTTTTCAAAATTGGTGCCCACAAGCCAACCGGTTTCGCTGCCCAATGGCGACTCGAACGGCCCGAGCGTAAAGTGCGCGAAATCCATAAGTGTTTGTTGGATGTGGCCGAAATACTCGGCGTGATCCGTCACGATATTGAGCTTTCCGCCCGCCTTTAAAACTCGCCGGGCCTCGAGGAGAAAGGGCTTTTGAATGAGGCGGCGCTTGTGATGTCGACTTTTCGGCCAAGGGTCGGGAAAGTAGACATGCAAAGCGGAGAGGGCGGCATTTGGGACATGGGTTTTAACCCACCAAAGAGCCTCGGCGGATACCATGCGGGCGTTATTCAGCGCATGGCGGCGGAGCCGATCGGCGGCGAAATTGGCATAGGCCTTAGCCCATTCAATTCCGACAAAATTGCGATCCGGAAATTTTTGCGCCATTTGCATCAAAAACGTGCCCTTACCGGACCCAATCTCCAGCTCCAGGGGGGAATCGTTGGAAAAAATGTCTTTAAAGAGCAGAAAGCCGGTCGAATCGGGAATGGTTAGAAGCATAGGTTCAGGGATGAGATTGGCACGCAAAGCCATGAATTTCACCTGTAAGGCGAGGATAAACAAGAGGTTATAGGCAATTAGTTGAGCGCCGATTGGTCGATTTCAGCGCAAAAAAGTGCCGCCACGGGGCTGCCGAGTGGGGCGCGACAGCTTTCGGGCGGGCAAAGTGGGAACCCGCACGGTGGCGGCAGGATCAACTGCGTCCATGCTATTGTACGCAGGCGGCAATCCGCCGGATGGACGAAGGTACAAATTCTCTTCCAGCCTAACTATCCGCTAAGACCAGAGAGCACCCCACCGCTTCGGTGAGCCGCTCCATCGCTTGAGCCAATCGAAGGCCGACGGGAAAGGCCCCGCCATTGGAACATTAAACAACCCACAATCACGCGGCCCTGCAGACCGCCGTTTTGGGGAAGGCCCAGTGGCAATATCGAGTATCGCCGCTGATCGGTAAATAATAATGCGTCAAACCAATTTGTCAAGATTTTTTCAATCGTCCTCGGCCGGGGGCCGGGTCAATCGCATCTTGCCGCTTTCATATGATAAACCCCCTAAAAAATGGGCATTTCGGGCACCCATCGATATGGCGAAAGCGGTCGCCCTTCCGTGCCGCCTCAGACCATGGTGGGTTTGTGTGACCCTGGCCAGTCGCCCGCTACTTATTCGCCGGCCCGGCTTCGATCTCCGGCGCGTTCCTGCTTAGTTCTCCTGTAGCGTTGTCTGGCGAAAAACCGATGCTATGGCCACTGGCGGCCTAATTGCGTTAGAAACCATCCAACGCCGATGCGCTCAGGTCAATGCCGTGATTCCGGGTGGCAGAAACAGGTCACGAGATGATCATTAACCAGCCCGGCAGCCTGCATGAAGGCGTAACAGATTGTTGTGCCAACAAAACTGAAACCCCGAGCTTTTAAATCTCGACTCAACCGATCGGATTCGCGGCTGCGCGCCGGTATCGAGCTGTGCCTTCGGCGATGGTTGACAATGGGTTGCCCGTTGACAAATCGCCAGATATACGCATCAAAACTCCCGAATTCGTCTTGCACCTTCAGAAATGCGGCCGCACAGCTGATCGCTGATTGAATCTTTAACCGGTTACGGATAATGCCTGCGTCATTCATAAGCCGCTGAAAATCCCGCCCGCCGAACCGAGCCACCGCTGCAGGATCAAATTGCGCAAAAGCCATGCGATACGCCTGTCCTTTTTTCAAAACCGTTTCCCAGCTTAACCCCGCCTGCGCCGCATCCAGCACCATGAATTCAAAAAGTTTCCGATCATCATGCAGCGGCACACCCCATTCAAGATCGTGATACGCAATGCTCAAATCGGATTTCGGCCAAGCGCAGCGCCTTACATCCGCAGGCCGAAGCGCCAGCAGTGCGTTTTCCGCATTCGCATTCATTAGCGATTCTCCAAATCACCGCGCCCCAGCAGTTCACTGATTTTCCGTGTCTTGTCCTGTGTCGGCAACATCGGGTGTTCGCGGAACAACAGGGCATGCGCACGCTCTGTGGCGCTGGTGAGGTCCGCCAGGCGGTCCGGTGCAACATCCCGTATTTGCGAGGTATGGTGCGTTGTAAACTGCCGATGCACCGGATCAACGTACCCCTTTTCCATGAAACCGCGGGCTTTCTTGGCGCACCGACAGGGATTGCCGGTGTTCACCAATCCGCATTTGCCATTCATGAACTGATATAAATCGCGCCGCGCACGAGAGAGCAGCTGCCGGAAATTCACGTTGCTTACGTCAAGAATTTCCGCACCCATGGCATCATCAACGCCAAATATCTCTCCCAAGATAAACGCTGCGCGCTGCCGCCGGTCCAAGCACATGAGCATGGCAGTCATGCAGCTGACGCGAGCCTCTTCAACAATCACCGGCAGTGCCACGACATCCTTGAGATTTTCGGACAGCACCTGGTCCACGGTGTCATCCAGACTGTGTCCCATATCCGTGAAGGTTATGCCGGCATTTTCCATTTCAGATTTTTTCGCGTCCAACAAATGGTTGACTGCGATGCGATAAGCCCACGTACGAAAGCTGCTTTTGCCTTTGAATGACGCCCGGTGAGTCACAATTTTGAGCAGTATTTCCTGTGTTGCGTCTTCAGCGTTGTCCCGACGCCACATCATTCGCAACGCTAAATTGAATATCCATGTCTGGTGCCGCAGAACCAGCTGCTCCAGCGCTTGCCGATCTCCGTTTTTCGCTGCCATCACCAGTGTGTGATCCTCTTCGCCGCCGGAGTGCGCTTGCATGGAACTATTGAACATCATGACCTGTGCCTCTACCGATGTACGGAATTACCGCGGAAACTCCTCAATGTGATAATCGCCCCGACGGCCAAAGTAGATCGCCCGGCCCCCGGTCAGGAACACCGCATAGCTGACCGTGCCGGCGTCCATAATGCGCTGCAGAAATTCCGGATAGCCAATTTGCTTTATTTTAATTTCCTTCACAGCTTGAGCAACTTCGGTATCGCTAAAATCTTCAGCGATGCTCGCGGAATGTTTCGGCCCCCGACGTAAGGCATAGACTTCCCCGGCAGTCGAATAGTACGTCGCCGTTTCGCCCATAAGATCCACATTATAACGCTCTACGCCAATGGCCCTGAGCTTTATAACCGTCTCGCCGAAGGTCATTTTATTTTCCATTGCCATGGCAAGACACTGACGAATAACATGGGTGTCGAGAGATTGCATAGCACATTTCCCTTGTCAGAAACTTCCCAATTCACGCCGCACAGTGCCGCCTGATAGAGTATTAGACAACCAGCCTCAAAAGTTGTGACAGATGCCATAACAATTTTTCCAATCGGACGAAACTTAAAGGTCGTTGCGGTAATTACCTCGGCTTATCGGCGCGTGGAACCCAACCACCGCGAGCGTAATGATCAGGGACCACAAAATCACACTTACCAATGAATTGCCCGCCAATCAGCGTTCGGCGTTCCTTAATAATTGAGTTTGGCACCCAGCTCGCAAAGCGCCGATATTCACAACTGCAACCGCCGACGAAATGACTAACCGATACATCGCTTCCGGGCACGATATAAACCGCCCCGAGTCATTGTCATGTACCAGAAGTTCTATGCCGGATCGGCAGGCAACGCTTTCCGAGTCGTGTCAGCGCGTGGCGGATCTGACGCCCCGATTGCAGGCAGGCCCTTATATTTCGGGGCATTTCTTCCGGGGGCAGCTATGGTAGGTCGCGCAGGATCAAGCTGACAAGGCGTTTGCCCGACCTAATACCGAAGCATGCGCGCTTGTCGGATTATTGAATGGCCCACGGCCGGTGCGCGCTGCATGGGATATATGCAATGCCAGACTCGGCGGCGATGCCGGGCAATACCTCGGATAAAACCACGCTCTCATCGTTCCCGAAAACTATTGAGGCCGCGTTCAAATGCCTCAAGGGTGATTTGAACATTCGCCCCATTCATCATCAGGTTCAGTCGCGGGCAGAGGCGCACATTTTTGTAGCCTTCATGGGATACGCCCTGATGGCGAGCTTGCAGGTGCGCACGCGGCAACACGCAGCGGGGCTGACGCCTGGTGCGGTGCTCGAGCAGCTTGCCGCGATCCAGATGATTGATGTGCATCTTCCGGTGCACGATGGAAGATGCCTGGTGATGGGCCGCCAGCGCAAATCCGTAAATACGGATACTATATTGAAGAATTTATAAATATGTACCTATCTGCTGTGAGCCTATCTGCTTTTGCCTTGGTCAGCGGGCCAATTCAATCGCCCGAACTTCGCGAAGAACCGTCACACGGATTTCTCCGGGAAAGGTTAATTCAGTTTTGATCCGCTTGGCCACATCACGGGCGATGAGGCGAGCGGTGGCGTCGTCGCAGCGGTCCGGGTCCACAATGACGCGCACCTCGCGGCCGGCCTGAATGGCAAACGCGTGGCGCACACCGCTAAAACTGGTCGCTATGCCTTCCAAGTCCTGCAGCCGTTTGATGTAGCGCTCGAGCGATTCACGCCGGGCCCCGGGCCGGGCACCGCTGATGGCGTCGGCGGCCATCACGATGGGGGTATACGGGGAGGTGGATGGGATGTCGTTGTGGTGGCCGCCGATGGCGTTGAGGACGGCTGGCGGCTCGCCGAGCTTGCGACAAAACTCCATGCCGAGTGCGGGGTGGCCGCCCTCCTGATCATGGTCCATGGCCTTGCCAATGTCGTGGAGCAAGCCGGCGCGGCGGGCAAGCGTGCCATCGAGGCCGAGTTCATCGGCAATCATTTGGGAGAGAAATGCAACCTCCAATGAATGTTTGAGCACATTCTGGCCATAGCTCGTCCGGTAGTGGAGGCGGCCAAGCATTTCGACGATCCGGGGATGGACACCCGGCACGTTGGCTTCGGTAATGGCGCGTTTGCCGGCCTGTCGGACGTTATTTTCCATTTCTTTCTGGGTGGACTCGACCACTTCTTCGATGCGTGCAGGGTGTATGCGGCCATCGGCAATAAGCTTCTCAAGGGTTAGGCGGCCGACCTCACGGCGAATGGGATCGAAGCAATTCACCGTGATAACGCCCGGGGTATCATCGATGTTGACATCCACGCCGGTGGCTTGCTCGAAGGCGCGGATATTGCGGCCTTCACGCCCTATGATGCGCCCTTTCATATCATCGCTGGGGATTGAAATGGCCTTGGTGGTTCCCTCGCTGGTGACTTCCGCGGCGTATCGCTGCATGGCCTGAAGCATGATGTTGGTGGCCTTTTGCTTGGCTTCATCCTGAGCTTGAATCTCGATTTTCTCCAGCATCAGGGCCATGTCATGGCGAACATCATCTTCCACCCGCCGAAGCAGCAGTTGCCGGGCATCTTCCTCGGACATGCCGGTCATCTGCAGGAGGACATTTTTTTCTTTGGTCAGGGCGTCGTCGAGTTCTTTCTCTTTGGCAGCAATGCTCCGAGTCTTTTCGGCAACGCTTCTTTCTAACGATTCGAGGTTCTTTTCCTTGGTGGACAGCACGTCGAGTTTCTGATCGAGATTATCCTCTCGCTTGAGCAGGCGCTGTTCGATGCGGGTGAGTTCCTCGCGGGAGGATTGCATCTCTTTTTCGGCCTGTTCCCGCAGTTTGATGGCATCATCTTTGGCTGAAACCTGGGCCTGGCGAAGGAGTTCGGCAACCTTGAGATTGGTATCTGACAGGAGCTTTTCTGATTCCCCTTTTCCCTGCCTGAGCGTGGAGGCGTCGGTCAATTTCAGGATTGTAAATGCAATGATAAAGCCTGCGATCAGGCCGCCCACACCGCCGGATACCAGCGGCACAATGGAAAAAGCGGCAGCGATAGATGTGCCTGGTAAATGGAGCAAAGTTGGTAACAACATAGTCAACCCCTTATGGCGAAAACTGCCCGGGTGAATAAAGGCCGGCCGGGCAGGGAACGAAACATTCCCGATCGGACCACATCCGAGGCGGGGGTTGACGACGCTTATGACCGCGTGATTACGGAGAAAACCGGACTATAATTGCGACTGGTGGGCATGTGCCAATAAGTGCGTGCAGCGGTCGCCGACAAAATGGGCGCGGGGTAAGGGCGCAATGAAACAGCAGGAATTACAGCTTTTACGGTCTGATTTCATAACTACTTTCAAGGTGGCGACCGACAACGGGCGCGATCTAAAAATCAAACAAACTCAAAACTGAAGTTCCAAACCTCCGTACCAAATGCCAGAAAACGCCAGAGCCTTAACCAGTTCATCAATCTATAGCGGGCCTGCAAAAACAAGCCCCTCCGCCAAATACCTTCAAACGTCGAAGATCAAGGCGGTAAATCCGGTTTGCGTTCACCGTCCAGCGGATTTCAGTATCGGCCGGGCGGCAGGCCATACGCCTGACAAACCGTGTCAACCCAAGGGGTTACGCCTGATTCCAGATCGAACGCCGTGCATGGCCAGATTGAATCGAACTTGGGATGTTTCCAGCCTCGCACCCTGTTGCTTCGATCGGAAGCAAACTAACCGGATGATAACTTTTTGTTAAAAATCGGTCAAGGCGGCGCTTCTGGCTTGCGCCGACATTTTTTATCCGGCGAGGGAGAATGCGCGGCCGAGCATGCTGCTGCAGCCCATGGATTTTCCCAGCGGATGCCCAAACAATTGCCCGCAAAAAAATAATTTGAAAAATTATTTGACGAAACGAATCTACAGATGTATGTTATTAGACGTTGATCGCGGTGCCCGTTTTCCGGAGCAAACTTCGGAAGGCAGCGCTGAGAAACTTTTCGTGGACGGGGTGTAGAGAGTCATTTCGGGATGGCTCGCGTTACCTCACAACCTGAACGCCGATAAATCCATCGACCATTGGCATGTCGCCCATGGCGAATGAGGATTGTTTTTGTCCAAGGGAGACACTATGCGCACTGTGAGAAGGAAATCCGTCTGTCAACTCGTGGAAAACGGCGGGAAGCTGCCGGTACTTGCCGCCATTTTAGGCGGTGTGGTGCTGGCCGGATCATTTTCAAGCGGTTTGCAAGCCGATGCGCCGCTCGGTACCTTCACGCTCACGAACTACTACACGCCGACAAGCCCCACGAACTCGACCCTTACCGATCCGAGCAACCCGCTCAGCGCTACCATTACCTTCAACTATTTAAGCTCCAACAGCAACGGCAATCTTGGTATCACCATTTCCAACACTTCGACGCCGGTATCCAATAATGAAATGATCCGCGATGTCGTATTTCAAATCAGCGACGGCGGCCAACTGCTCAGCGGCAGCCCGATCAACTCAACGGCCTATTTGGCTAATGATGTATATGAATATAATAACGGGTCGGAATCACCTGTGTTCGCCGGTGGCACCCTAACGGCGCCGTGGGCGATACAATTGTCATCGAACTATAGCAATTCGTATGATTTAACAAGTACCAAGGCTTCGGTGGCTAACCTGGATCTCGTCGGGCCGTCCACGTTTGCAGACTACGGTTCCGCAGGCACTTCAATCAACGATGCGGGCTTTACTCCATGCCTGATGGGCCCGGTCACCTTTGATGTGAACATCCCCAATCTCGACAGCTCCGCTTTTATCCAGAATATTTCTATTGGCTACGGATTGATCGGATCGGGGTCGCTTGGCCTTGATGGCGGCTATGCCGAAATATTATCCAGTGTTCCGGCGCCGGAACCTGGTGCCGCCGCGCTCCTGGCACTTTGCGCGGGGGCATTGCTGCTTAAACGCCGCAGGCCACAGGGGTAAAGGCCCATTTGCCCGGCGGAAAGCGGTTTGCGCCAGCGGGGTGCGCTGTCATGGCGCTTTGGCTGTGAGAGAATTTTTACGGCTTCGGCGGTGCTGCGCCCACGGATCACGCGGATGGGATTACTCGGCCGGCATTATTTGGCCGGGATAACCCCGGCCGCGGGTGGCAGTTCCGGCACGGTGTATCGGATTTGAACGTTGTGCTCGCGCCGGTCGTTAACCAGATGGATGAATCCGTCTGGCGATGGCACGTTGTCCACAACGACGCCCGGCTGCTCGCTGCGCTCCAGCGCAATGTGATAAAACGTTTCGAAGTACCGATAGTGGACGGTAAAAGCCGCCCACTGCGGGGGCACGCGCGGGTCAAACCAGAGCCGATCGGCCTCGATCCGCAGTCCAACAAACGTTTCGATCATCAGCCGATACATCCACCCGGCGGAGCCGGTGTACCACGTCCAGCCGCCGCGCCCGGGGCAATTGGTCAGCGTGTAAACATCGGCCGCAACGACGTAAGGCTCCACACGATAGGTATCCATTTTCGCGCTGGATGATGCATGATGGATCGGGTTGATCATGTCAAATAGTTTCCATGCCAGAGCGGTGCGCCCCGCCATGGCCATGGCCATCACCACCCAGATCGCGGCATGCGTGTATTGGCCGCCATTTTCGCGAACGCCAGGCAGATAGCCGGCGATGTAGCCGGGGTCTTTGACCGGATCGTTAAATGGGGGGTCAAGGAGTTTGATCAACTGCAGATGCTCATCGACCAGCATGGATTCGACGGCGTCGAGGGCTGCTTTTCGGCGCTCCGGCTCGCCGACGCCGGCAAGGGTGGCCCAGCTTTGCGGAAGACTGTCGATCTGACATTGGGTACTGTCTTTTGACCCCAGGGGTGTACCATCATCAAAAAATGCGCGAAGATACCATTGGCCATCCCAAGCCTGATCATGCAATGCCCGCGTTAACTGGCCAATGCGATCTTCACAAAGTGTGACGGCGGGCGCATCGCTCTTGAGGCGGGCGATATCCCGCATTTTCTCAAACACGTGGCATTGGAAAAATGCCAACCAGACACTTTCCCCTTCGCCCGCTTCGCCGACAAGATTCATGCCATCATTCCAATCGCCGCAGCCGATGAGTGGAAGGCCATGCCGGCCATCGCGCAGGCCATGTCGGAGGGCAAGAATTGCATGCTCATAGAGCGTCGCAATTTTATCGCTTTTCTGCGGCTGGTCGTACCAGGATTCTTCGTGTTCGCCAACCGGCCTTCCAGCTAGAAATCCGACATTTTCGTTGAGTATGCCGGTATCTCCGGTAAGGCGGACGTAATGCGCCAGCGCCAGCGGCAGCCAGAGAAAATCGTCCGAGAATTTTGTTCGCACACCGCGGCCAGAGGGAGGGTGCCACCAATGCTGAACGTCCCCTTCTTCAAACTGCCTCGAGGCGCACAGCAGCAGATGGGAACGTAAGATTGCGGGATCAGCAAGCGCGGCGGCCATGGCATCCTGCAGTTGATCACGAAATCCAAATGCTCCGCCGGATTGATAAAATCCGCTGCGACCCCAAATTCTTGAGGATATGGTTTGGTACAAAAGCCATCCGTTGGCCAGCGCATCGAAACCCGCATCCGGGGTTTGGAGATAAATCCTTCCGAGCGTCTTTTTCCAATGCCACCAGACTTCTTCAAGTGCCGATCTTGCCGCCGTTACGCTTTGAAATCGATTGACCAGCGCCTGGGCTTGCGCCTGATCCGCACCGGCGCCAAGCACGAATACCAACTCTTTGGAGCCTTGCGACGGGAGTTGAATATCGCACATGATTGCGGCGCACGGGTCCATGGCGGGGCCCAATCGGCCGAGCAGTTTAACGGCGCGCATGGCCGCGGGCGAAGCCGTGGATCCGGAGCGGCCTATAAATTCCGTCCGGTCACCGGTTACACTGCGGCGAGCTTCCGAGGTACCTGCGAAGGCGACCCAATTGCCAAAATCCAGATTCCATGCGTTGTGCGCGAAGATGGCACCGGACTTTACATCCATCTGCGTCCAGATATGCGGCAACGTGCGCTCGGCGGTTTCGGCGAGTACCCACTGAACGTAACTGGTGACCGAAAGCGAGCGCGAGCGATTCGACCGATTGGTCAATTTGATCAGGGCGAACTTAACCGGCTCATTCATATGACAGAAAACGGTTAATTCGCAATCAATATCCTGCACGGACGATTCAAAAACGCTGTACCCAAACCCGTGACGTGCCACCGCCAGGGTTGGTACACCCGCTGCGCCCGCCATTGGCGACCAGAATCGGCCGGTCTGATCATCGCGAATATAGAACGCTTCGCCGGTTGGATCGCTCACGGGATCATTAAACCAGGGCGTGAGGCGGTATTCATGGGCGTTATCGACCCACGTGTACATGCTGCCCCGTTCTGTCACAACCGTGCCGATGCGGCGCCCCGATATCACGTTGCTCCAAGGAGCTGGTGGCAAAATGTTGGGGCGCATCTGCATGACGTATTCGCGGCCATCCCGGGTGAAGCCGCCGATACCATTGAAGGAATTGAGATCTGATCGTTGGCTCGATGCGGGTATTAAATCTTTCGTGGGCTGGAGCACCGGCACGATCTGCGAGGCAACCTGCGTTTTCAATAGCGACGGCCGGCATTGCTGGGCAAAGGTTCCGGCGGTGTCAACGAAACTGATGGCGGCGGATGAGATCAGAAGGCGTCGATCGCTTTCCGCGATCAGATCGGCGCGCCTGACAAATATTCCGCCCGGCTTATCCAACCACTGCGATCCGGAGCCTGAAGCGATGACCGCGAGAATGGCATCATTGAGATTCTGCCGGTAATTGGATGTGTCCTGGTTCCAGATAACCAGATCAACGGCCAATCCCTTGTTTCGCCAGAATGCATGGGCCTGAAGCACCTGCCGAACGAGCAAAATGTTTTCCTCATTGGTGATGCGGAGAAGCACTATTGGCAGATCACCGGAGATGCCCATCGCCCATAGCCCCGATTGCCCGCGACGGTTGGAGCGTATTAATTCGGCATTGCCGGTAAAGCGGGATCCGGGATAAACCAAAGCGCCCGCCAACTGGCCGAAAAGCTGGGCGTCGCCATTGGATGCTCCGAGTTGCCGCAGCAGCACCTGCCCATGCGACCAGGCGAGGGACATCACACGGTCGGTAAAGCGCTGGTCGGAATAGCGCTGGGCCAACTGCTCGCATTCTTGTCGCGACGGCGCAGCACCGAGAATCATTTCGATAACGATGGTCTGATCGGGTGCCAAAGCGATGGTTCTGCGAATGGACATGATCGGATCGAGTACCGCGCCGTGGCTGTTGGGCAGTTCGCCCCGGTGGCGAAGCGCCAGCGGATTTTCGACGGATCGCCCGCGACCGATAAACGCGGATCGCTCCGTCTGGAAAGAAAACGGGGCATTATCGGCACCACGCACAAAAACGCTGTGAAACGCCCATGGGCCAGTGTCCTTTCGGCGGCGGGGGCGGCGGCCGGCGAGAACCGTCCGCAGATTTATGTTGGCATCGGTATTTACAAACAGATTTTCGAAAGCCCTGTGCGCGAGGTCCGCTACTTGCGGCGCAAGCACAACTTCCAGATAGGTGGTAATTTCCAGATGGCGAATACGCTTGCCACGATTCGTCAGCGACAGACGGCGGACTTCAATATCGTCTTCAGGGGAAACCGCAACATGCATCACCTGTTCCAAGGTGCCGTCGCGACGCCGATATTCTGCCTTACCTTCGGAAAAAGTTGCCTCATATCCGTCGGCCGACAGCTGCACGGGCTGAAATGGCATCGACCAGACGCGTCCGGAATCGAGATCCATGAGATAGCAGAACATGCCCCAGTTATCGCGCGTGCGATCGGTTCGCCAGCGGGTAAGCGCTAAATTTTTCCAGGTAGCTCGGCTGGCGCCCCCCGCCGTCAACAAAAGTTGGTAGCGACCATTGGAAAGCAAATGCACCTCGGGTTCGGGCGTCAGCGGCCCGTTGAAGGTTCTCCACGCGTTGGATTCGGTAGCCAGTGGATTTCTGGCCTGCGCTACTTCGGTGGAATGGGGGAAGAGCGGTTCGACTCTTGGTATGCGTTCCTGCAACAGCAGTTCGCCGGAGCGCAAGAGGGGATCTGCGGCAAAACGGCGCTGCATCGGCTTATCAAGCAGGAACATCGCCAGAGACAAAAGCCCCATTCCCTGATGATGGGCCATAAATGACCGGACTATCTCCGGGCGCCCCGGCTCGGCGGAACGCTCCGGCGTGTAGTCGATGGCCTCAAAAAGTCCGCAGTCTCCCATGGCGCCCATATCGGCGAGGCGCGTCAGGTTCTCCGTGGCATCAGCAGGCGCGACCATCAGAGCCAACATTGAAGCGTAGGGGGCGATCACCACATCTTCGGACAGACGCCGACGGTATCCAAGGCCGGGCACACCGAACGCTTTGTACTGATAGTGCATTTGCGTATCGGTCAGGTTGTAGCCGGATTCAGAGACACCCCATGGTATTCCGCGATCGCGGCCGTAAACCATATTCCGCACGACGACCGCCCGCATACTTTGATGCAGCAGCGTGCGGGGGAAATCAGGCATGACAATCATGGGCATAAGATATTCGAACATCGACCCGCTCCATGAAAGCAGGGTCGCCTGACCGCCGATGGAGGTAAGCTGCCGCCCGAGGGCAAACCAGTGTTCACGGGGTATTTGTCCGGAAACGATGGCGATGTAGCTGGCCAGGCGAGCTTCGGATGCCAGCAAATCATAAAAGCCATCGTCCGCGCGATTCTGATCCACATTAAATCCAATGGTCATAAGCTTGCGGCTCGGGGCGTACAAAAACCGGAAATCCATTTCTGCAAATTCGGTACATTGTCGGCTCAGGCGCGTCATTAGCTCACACCTTGACATGATTAGTTCGGACGATGCGGCCAGCTGTTGGGCCAGCGCTGCGGCCCATTTTTTGACCGCCTCGCCGCGCGCTTCCTGTACCACGCCATGGAGCAATTCTGCGGCCTCATCGGCGATCTCCTTGAAACGCATGATGGGAAGCGATAAGGACAGCTCGGCCACGATACGGTGCACGGTCTGATACAACAGCCGGACTTCGTCGGACTCTGTTGCATGCGTGATGGGCGGTATATCGCACGCCAGCCATGGCATCAGTTGTGAAAGTTCGTCACTTTCCGCCCGAATTTGTTGACGGGCAGCATTGAAAAACCACACCACGGCTTCGCTTCCCGGTGGATTTTTTGTGGTGTGCCGGCGCGCCGTTTCAAAAATTGTTTCCGTTCGCGACAACCAGCTCCGCAAGGCGCGGGGTTCGGCGGGCCTTAAGTCCGCGGTCACGAGCAAGTCTTTTATCACGGGTTGAAAGGCCATGGCGTAGGCGGCCACATCCGCACCGGATCCAGCGATCAGTGCGGCGACGTGGTCGCACAATACGAGCAACGTGTCTTTGTACCCCCGTGCGGCGCGTGGCGAGGCGATCGGCATCCGCAACATTTCAACGAGCCCGGACCGCAACACCAGCAGATCGCCAGCCAGATTGCCGCTATCGACGGTTGACACATATTGCGGCATCAGCGGCGAAAGAGTGCGTGTGTCATACCAGTTGAGAAAATGACCGCGAAAGCGTTTAAGTTGGCCCATGGTACGCAGCGTCAATTCGCTTCGCTCGAGAAGTACCTTCTGCGTAATCCAGCCGAAATCCCACGCCGTCACGTTGGCCAGAAGCGCCAAGCCGATGTTCGTGGGGCTGGTACGCGAGGCAACCATGAGCATAGGAACTTCCTGGACATTGTCGGGCGGAAGAAAATTATTTTCCCGGTTCACATATTCTTCAAAATAGCGATATGTTTTTCGCGCCAGCAGCTGCAGAAACAAATTGGATCGATCATCGAGCACCACCACCGGCTCCACAATCGGACGACTCAAAAACCAGACCAGCAGCGGGCTTAGCAGCCAGACCATGATCAAGGGTGCAGCGGTAAGGAATGCTTCGGGATGCAGCCACGGAACCAAAGCCAGAAGCGCAGCGGCAACGAGCAATTCCGGCAGCACAAATGCCAGTATCTGGGTCGGGCCATGCGATGACAATCGATTAGCGTGGCTGCTGGCCTGCCATTGGAGCCGACGACGGCCAGAGATCAGCAGACGAAACAAACTGCGAAAAATTGCATCGATATTGGCATATGCTTCAAGCGGGAGAAGCACCAGCCCGAGGCAACTTTGGGCCAAACTGGTGGCCAAGGCCGTGGTGGCATCCTCCAGATGCAGCCTCAGCGGTATGTCTCGCGGTTTGAGCGGGAGTGCCCAAAGCCCCGTAAGCACCGTCGGCAGCGTCAATAGCCCCACCAGCAGACCCGTTGCTTCGATATTATTTATGGCGAACAGCCAGGCCAGCGCAAAGAGTAAAACGGCGATCGGGGCCACGAGGCTGCGCCGAAGATTGTCGACGAGTTTCCATCGACCCAGCAGACGGAGCCGCGCGGGCAACTCGCCCAGTGCGCCGCACGGCTGCATGTTGAATATCCACGGCAGGAGTTGCCAATCGCCACGCACCCAACGGTGGCGCCGGCCAAAATCGGCGGCGAGCGTTGCGGGGTGATCCTCAAAGAGGAGAACATCGCTTACCAAACCGCAGCGGGTAAGAGACCCCTCAAGAAGATCGTGGCTTAGAATGATGTTTTCCGGCAACCGCCCCGCAAGCAGGTGATAAAAGGATGCCACATTGATGATCCCCTTTCCGATAAACGAGCCTTCACCGAATAAATCCTGATACACATCGGATACTGCCCGCGTGTACGGATCAAGCCCAGGCTCGCCGGCGAACAATCGCGCAAACAGCGAGCGCCGCGACGAAAGCAGCGATGAAGCTACCCGCGGCTGCAGGATGGTGTAGCCGCGCATGACGCGACGACGACCGGCATCAAAAACCGGTGCATTGAGTGCGTGGGCCATGGTACCGACGAGTTCCGCAGCGGTTTCGCCCGGCAATTGCGTATCGGCGTCTAACGTGATGAGGTATTGGATGTTCTTGAGATAATCGCGATCGGCCGTAATTTTTAAAAAGTTCTTTTCGTCCCCGTCGCAAATAAGGCAGACAATGTCCTCCAGCTTGCCGCGCTTGCGTTCGCGCCCCATCCAAAGCCCTTCGGAAGGATTCCAAAGGCGCGGCCGATGAAAAAGGCAGAAAGGTTTGCGGCCCTGATTGCCGTAGTGTTCGTTGAGCGCGTCAATTCCCTCGACCATGGGGCGCAGCAGACTATCGTCCTCCGGCAGTACCTGCTCATTGGAATCGGGGAAATCCGAGAGAATGCCGAAGTAAATATTGGGATCGCGGTTGGCCAGATATTTTACTTCCAGAGATTCCAAAAGATCGGCAACCTCTTCACCATCATGAAGAATGCATGGAACGACGACCAAGGTGGCGTGCGCTTCGGTAAGCCCATCAGAACAATCAAGACGGGCCAAAAGTCTTGGTGGCACCAGGCGGGTGCAGAAATAATTCACGATCGAAACAGCGAACTGCCCGGCCACCATGGCGAACAGAAGCAAAACCAACAGCTCCAGCCATGGTGGAAGCCACGGCGGCAGAAGCGGAAACGTCAGAGCGGTTAAAAGAAGGGTTAGCCCGGTGACCGCGAGCAGATAAAACACGAGTGCCCCGCAGCGCAGGGTGTGGCGAAAGATTTCAGAAAGGGACCTGCGGACATGCAACGCTTTGAGTAGCTGCCGATAACCATCATCGATAAGATAAAATCCGACGTGCGCCGATACCGCGTTTCGGCCGTGCTTTTTTACCGCGGCCTGCGCCATTTCCACGGCCTTTTCAGCCGGGCGGCGCTCGGGCATGCCGGCGCGGCGGGCCACGCGCTCAACGACATGGCGGCAACGGTCGCGCGTTTGAAAATCACTCTGCCCGTATACGCCCGCCGGATCCTGCTGAAGAATCAATTCGACAATACTGTGCCGTTCGACAAATTTGCCCCAATCCGTCGCATCCAGAAATCGGAAACTCGAAAAGCAGTTCCCGATTGAAATCTGATCTGCGGCTTGGCGCTGGCTTTCGCTAAGGATCAAGCGCTCGGCGGTTTCACTTTTTCGCATCAGATTCTGGGATACCCACTCGAGGACGACCCGGAGCGCCGCATGCTGCCCGTGCAGGCGACGCACCAATTCGGAAACGAAAGCGCTCTCCATCGGCGGCTGAGATTCGACCATGGATGAAAGGATTGTGATGATGCGGTCCGGATCGGTTTGCGCTGCATCGATCAGGCGGTCGGCCCAATGATTGGCCAGATTGCGCTGCGCCCGTGCGTTGCTGATCAGGGTGGAAACGCGGCGCAGATTTTCAACCAGCGCGAGGCGCAGCATGATCGGTGTGGCCCATAATTCGCCTAAGCTCAGCGGCGCCGCCTGCTGGTAGGAATAAATAAATCTCTCTAACGCTTCCGAATCGATGCGGCCGTCAAGATGGCTTATCAGGGTTAGAACAACATCGTATATCCGCGGTACGGGCGGATCGGTATTGAGGTAAGGCAATTGCCGGCAGAATCCTGGCGGAAAATGCATCCGGATGAGATGGATTTGCTCCTGCACGACGTAAAAATTATCGACCAGCCATTCCGATGCCGGAGAAATAGCATGTCGCCGTGTAACTGCTTCGGCAATGAGCGTGTGCGTGTGGGTGATGACTTCTTCGTTTTCGCGCAGGCGCCGCAGCAGCCAATCCGACCGGCGCTCCGGCACAATGACGTGGCTGTGCCCCATTTGGAGCGCTAGGGCTCCGAGTTGCTCAATGCCTAAAAGCGTCTGTCGCAGCGGCTCTTCCGGCGTCAGCGGCTCAGAGTCGACGGCGTAGTGGTTGCTACGGTACGCCTTCCATGCTCCAAGCCAACTGGTTTTCAAAATGGAATTTCCTTCGTTCAAGGGCGGACATCTATTTTGGCGGACGATACCGGCGAACAGCGGCCGCGCCGCAATGGGCGGACAGGAGCGCCCCACCCGCATCAGGCGGCATGGCGATCGCGTTTTTTTATTTCACGCGATATCGGCAAATACGCCGGATCGAGGCCAATCGGCGGTCAAAGCCGCATTGGGCCGGAAGGATGTTTTCTTTACAGCCACTTTTAGCGTGCCCGGCGAGCGGTATACATCCCCAACGGCCCAGCAATCCCCAACCCGCAGTATGGGCTTTTACGCCCATTAAGGCAAGGCATTTTGGAATGTTTTTTTAAATGGCATCCGGCTGACTTATAATAAGCATCGACGTGGCGGCAGTGGTAGTTTGCCAAAACCCAACATATACTGCAGCAATCACCTGAGTGCTGCGGGCGTGGCGGAATTGGCAGACGCGCTAGATTCAGGTTCTAGTGTCCGTAAGGACTTGGAGGTTCGACTCCTCTCGCCCGCATAGCTGCCAAGTTGCATCGTTCAAAATTTACAATGGGTGAAAGCGCCTGGCACGGGCCCGGAGAAGGCCAACACCATCTGCGGCGGTTGCCGCCCCGGATCAGTAGAAATAAAACGAGCCCCGACGGCTAACACCGTCGAGGCCCGTTTTGAGGGAGGCCCATGAGGAGAGCAGCAAAGGCCTGCACCACTGTTACCTTTGCATCAGTTCTTCTGAACAAATATGAAGCGCTCCGAACCGGATTTACCGCGAATTGACATCCGGAT
>JAJZGD010000023.1 GCA_021804985.1 Planctomycetota bacterium | reverse complement strand
TGTTGGAATCGCTGATAATCTTCAGGTGTCGGCTTGGCCACGCTGTAGTGGGGGTTATTTTGCAGCGTGTCTTCTGATCCGAAAGGAAGGTTGAGATTCACGATCCGCGAAACAAATCGATCTGTATCCTGACTGTCCAGCAGGTTCTGTTGGGTGAGGTCCGTCTGCCAGGAATACCAGCCCAGCATCCGTTGGAGCGCGATGCCAAAGCGATCCGGCCCAATACCGATTCCGCCGGGCCCACGCCTATCGGCAAAGAATTGGGTGCAGATCGTCGCAAATGGATAATTCATTACGCCGTCGAATTGATTGCCCGCATTCAGCCACGCCTGTGCGGGCGGCCATATCTCCCCGATAATCACGGCGTGCGGATTGATACGCTTGACCACTTTTCGCCAAGCCTTCCAAAACACGTGCGGCACCGTTTGCGCGGAATCAACTCGCCAGCCGTTGATGCCATCTTTCACCTTGCCATGGGGCGTCATCCAGCGGCGGGTCACGGCGAAAAAGTACCGGCAAAGCCCCGGCGCAAGACCGGTTTTACGATAATGGCGAAAATTGGGCATGTTCCCATCCACGCCTCCCCAGGAGCGATATTCGATGGGTGGGCCCCATTTCACAATCTCAAACCAGCCCGCATACGGGGACTTCCGCCCGTATTTCAAGACATTTTGGAAGGGGCCAAATCCCACGCCGCAATGCCCGAAGGGCACATCCAAAATGACTTTAAAATGTCGCTGGTGCGCGAGTTTAAGAAAATGCAGGAATACCAAGTCCGATTTCGACCATTTCCACGTGGCCGGATTTCGAATGTGTTCACCTTTTAGGGCCTTTAAAGCCCCTCGCACCCCAAAGCCGTCATCGACGTGCCGATAATCCCAGGGATCATATTTATGGATACTTGGTGATACGAATATAGGTGTGAGATAAAGGCTGTTAACGCCCAACTGTTGCAGGTAGCCGAGTTTCTGTGCAATGCCCTGAATATCTCCCCCGTAGAAGCGGTTGTAGACGTAGCTGTAAAAGTTCCCTTTTTCACCAGCCGGGCGGTAGGGTTTAAACCAGGGCCAACGCCACGGAATATGGGGCGAAGGGTCGTTGGCTTTGTCGCCATTAAAAAAACGTTCCGGAAATATTTCATACCAGACAGCGCGTTTCGTCCACTGCGGCGTGACGATTTTCGGCCGTAACTGCAATGCATAGGCGTGGCTCTGTGCGGCGGCGGCGAACCGATAAAACCGGTTGTCTGCGAGGAAAAGGCGTTGTGCTCCGTTTTGCAATGCGAAATAATAGCGCAGTGGGCTGCTCAGATGGGGAAGAATATTTCCGTAGAGGCTCGCTCCGCCGTGGCTTAATTCCAAGCGCAGGGGGCGCTTTCGCCAGACCCGTTTGGCCACGCGGAAAATCACATCTATGGAATCAACCGCGCCGGTCTGGCATTTAATCGCCAGACGCAACGCATGCGGCGATACCACATCGCAAAAGGCAGTCTGATGCGGTGAAAAGGCGATCGCATCCATGGGAATTTTGCCGGTCTGCGGCGGGGGCATTTTCTGCCACGCTGAGATGATCCTTACCCCGCTGTTGATACCGCCGTTCCCGTCCGATTCGGAAAGGCCCGGGGCGGAGTGCGGGTCGGCAACCCAGTGGCTGGAGTTGATCACAAATTTGTAGTGATGAATCCCCGGTGTGAGTTTTAATGTCGTGGTCCAAACCCCGGCCTTGGCACGATGCATGGCATTGAGCGCGGGGCTCCAGTTATTAAAATCGCCGGCAACATTCACGCTACGAATATCTCGCTGCCCGGCGGCCGGGTGATAGACAAAGCGGTGTCCGATGAGGGTGGGAATATGCGTCAGCCTGCCCACGCAGGCGATTGCCGGCGTCTTGGCCGACAGAATATTGCCCCACTGCATTGCGATGGCCGCAGCGACCATACCACCGGCAAGTGCTATAAAGGCCGCTTTACGCCGGGCTTGGTTGAACGTGGGCGGCCCTTTCATTAGTACCTCGCATCAGTAAATCGGAAGCGGCCGATAGCCATCGGCCGCTATCATCTTGACAATGTTTTTATTCCCGGTGCCAGCCTCTCGGCCGGCTATCGGTTCCGCACAATCGATGTGGAGCCGCGAAGAATCAGGTGTGTCGGCAGCACCTCTGTAACCGAGCCCGCCTTCCCGCGCACCTTTTCAATGAGTCGGTCCACCGCCGCAGTGCCGAGTTCATAAAGCGGCAGATGGACGGTGGTCAGGCTTGGATGGATAAACGGTAGGTGCTGAATGTCATCAAATCCAATGATGGAAACGTCGTTCGGAACCGAAATTCCCTTTTGCGCGAGGTAATGCATGGCGCCCAGCGCCATTTTGTCATTACCACATAAGATGGCGGAAAGATCAGGATGTGCGCCAGCGAGTTTCTCGGCCGCGGCGGCACCCCCCTCGGGCGTAAACATGCCGTCGGCCATCCACGCATCGACGCGATCCATTCCCTGTTCGGCCATACGGCGGGTATAAACTTCAAGAACATCGCGGGCGGTGGCGCTTTCAGGCGCAGCAAAAATCATGGCAATTTTCCGATGCCCAAGCTGTAAAAGACAATTCATGGCCTGCTCGGCACCCAACCGGTAGTCGCAGTGAATCCAGTCGAGTTGATTTCCGGCAAAGCGATTATCCACCATGATGGCGGGAAATTGTCGCGTGGCCAAATCGGTCAGCATCTTGTGTTTATCGTTGAATCCGAGACACAGGTAGCCATCAATAAATTTACGCTCATATAGCTCAATGTGCTTGCCGTCTTTTACGTACTGTGGTTTGGCTTGCTCGATGATGATCTTGTGGCCGAGCTTTCCCGCGCGATCCGCAATCCCGCTCAGCAGTTCGCCGAAATAAGCATCGGCGAGTGCGTGGCGCAGCGCCGGCAGCAGAACGGCAATAACCTGCGTATATTTTCCGGATAGCGTTTGCGCCGGCCGGCTTGGGCGATACCCGAGCCGATCGATGACGCGCTGCACGCGGCCGTGTGTCGCCCGGCTGATTCGCGGGTTATTGTTAATCACCATCGATACTGTGGCAACCGACACGCCCGCCTCGCCGGCGACGTCACGAATGTTGATTTTGTCAGGCGGTTTGGCTCGCGGGGTGGCCTCACGGTCTTCGATCGCGTTAATGTTATCGGCCACCACTGCAGAATCAGAATCCATGGATATGGTTATCGGAAAAGTACTGCGAGAAGTCTTGGCTTTTATGGACATAACCCAAACTTTCAGAAAAATACCCGGACGGCGGCTGACAATGCCCGTGCGGGGCTCATCATGCTGCCGTCGCTATTAAACCTGGGACGGCAACCATCGCCGGTATTCCAAGCCATCATAGCCTTAGTAAAACAGTTTAACAACTGGTTTAACAAAGTCAAATCGGGGGCCAAATGGGGACGCTCATTTCAGGTGCCTGCCAAATCATTAGCGGGCGGTTTCATCGGCAAAGCGGCCCCGCTGGGAGTGATTTGGGCACCATCCGCGAGGCATAGCGACGACGTGGCCGCACTGCGCGCCGGCAATGTGTGAAATCGCAGGAAAGCAGAATATAGGTCACTCTCGGAATCATTCCGCCGTGGGTAATCGGGCCGATCCGCACGGGGGATATTATTGGCAGGTTGGTACGCTTTCGCTTTCAGGCAGTGGGCTGGCGACGGCGGTGGCAAGAATGGGGCATCGACCATCTGCGTCAAAGCGCAGCGATGGTTGGGGTTCCATTGTTTTGTTATCGGCTGCGGATGCGAGCTTTAATTGTCAAAAAGTTCACATAAAAAGTGGCCAATAACAGGTTTTGTGAGTTAGACTAAAAATGTGAAAGATGCCGGGAGTATGGACGGAAACGGGAAAAAATAGATTTTTGAAAAATGCGCTTGACAAGTTAAGTTAACCGGTTAAACTCATGTTCGGGTAGGAGCTCGATACGCCCCTGTCTTTTTGTTTTGTTGTACGAGTTTTTTAATTCTTTTCTTTTTTTGGAAGGAGAAATTCCAATGCGTCCACGTACCACTTCATCTGGCCTTCTGTCAACTGCCGCTGCTCTTGCAGTTGCAGCCGCCGCAGCAGCAGGCTTGGGCACGGCCACTCCCGTGCATGCGGCCCTTTTGGCAAGCGATAGCGCTTCCAACTACACCTCGTGGCCCGGCACCGCCAACGTCGGGGGCACGGCGGCACTGACGACCTACAGCCCCATCGGTAACGGGACCGGCTTCGGCACCTGGAGCGTTTCAGTTCAGAACAACGTTAACGGTCCGCCTTATGCGGGCGCTTTTCTGAGCTCCAGTAGCGGCGGCTACTTCGGTCTGTATGCCAACCAAGGCAGCACCGGCACCGTGCCCGTAACCACCGCCATCCGGCAATTCAGCAGTTCCACCGGAAAGGCGATCGGGACGCTTGATGTCAATCAGGCGTTCTCAGTCGAGTTGCAGCCGGGCCAGGGGCAGTTTGGCATTGGCACGGGACCCAGCGCCGTCGCAAGCATGAGCCTCGATACCATATCGTCAACAGGAACATACACCCCCGTGTTTACGCTCGCGTTCACACAGGATGCTTCTAACAACTACGATCTGGTCACCACCATAACTAACAGCGCGGGTTCCAAATCGTACGAAGCCACTTCCAATGCACTCACGCTTCAGCAGCTGCAGTCCGGTGTTAATGCCGCTTTCGCTCTGGGGACTGCGGGTGCCTACACCCTGACCATTTCTCCCGCGGCCGGGAATACTTCCTTGACCGGTGATCTGACCTATAAGGGATCCGTAAGCGGCGCCATAAACGGCGTCGCAATTATCAACAGCGACAACGCGTCGAACTACAACTTTAATAATCTGGCGATCACGGCCGTAACCACACCGGAACCCGCCACCCTCGGGCTTTTGGGCCTCGGTGCTTTGGGTTTGGTACTGCTGCGCCGCCGAACGTCGGCCTGATCCGTGGTTATTGGTTGCGGCGGTTGTGGAATCGCCTGTTAGCGTCGGCCATATGGCTTTTTATTGGGATGTTGTATGTTGTCGAAGATAAAAAGATTCGATGGGTCGCGAAAATGGGCAGCCGTCGCTGCTGCAGCCACCGCTTCTATGTTGTCAATCGGGGCTCACAGCGCTGCGCTTGGCGCTGTGAGCCTTTCTGATCAGGCGTCAAATGCGGCCTATATCGGAGGAAGCTGGGCCACCAATGCCAACGGTGGAACGGGCTTTGCCCCATGGCAATTGACGCCGGATATTTCCAATTCGGGTGTCAACCAAGGCGCCACCTGGGGCTTTGATACCGAGTCGGCGGCCAATATTTTTGCGACAACCGCGTCGCCCAATATCAATACCGTCGGCGTCGCCTGGACGCTTTGGTCGCAAAACGCCACGGGGCTGGATCCCGTTCCTCAGGCGGCCTACCGCAAGTTTGATTATAACCTCGTGCCCGGTGCGTCCTTTTCCGTCAACATGGCAACCGATGCCATTGGCACACAAGGGGCCGAAGGCTTTCAACTCCAAAATTTTAATCCGTCAACCGGTTACGCCACGCCCATTATTGAAGTCGCAGCGTTCGCTTCCGGAACCAACTACTCTGTGAGTTGGGGTGGCTATTCATCGTCTTCGCAGGGTTTTACCAACAGCCAAACGAGCACCATCTCAGCTATCCATGACGGCACCGCAACGGGTAATAATGGCAATGGCTTAACCGTCACCGTTTCCATTACGGGTGCCGCTACGGCGTCGCTCACCCTAACGCCGCTGGATACTTCGTTGGCATCCGACACGCTATCATCGCTCTCGCTCAACAGCCTTCCCATCAATCAGATTGAATTTTTCAACGATAACCTTGGCAGCGGCTATCAGGCCGCCTACTTCAATAGCCTTTCCGGCACAGACCCGGTGGTCGCACCGGAACCCGCGGCCCTGTGGCTTTTATCGACTCTATCAGGCGGCACGCTGCTTCTGATCCGGCGCCGCCGGCCATGCCTTAAACCCATGGCCTTTCACAATGCGGGCTTACGCGGAGGCGATATCCGATGAAATGCCCCGCGCGAAAAGATATCACCTGCGCGATTTTGCTGCGGCGCCGAACGATGCAGGCCCTTTGCGCCGCTGCTGCCTGCGTTTCGATCGCGACGGCTTTTTCCCCGGTGGCGACGGCAGCCCAGGCCTATGCCCCGCCCGCCATTTTGGATTATTTTGGCGGCCCCTGGGAAACGATCATCAATCGGGCGCCGGATATTTTTGGCGCTGGCTACGGCTCGCTGCTAACGCCGCCCCCCACGCGTGCCGATTCGGGTAATGCTTCCGTTGGGTACGATGTCTACAACCGTTTCGATCTCGGCTCCCCCAACGATCCCACCGCCTATGGCACGATCAATGGATATGAATCACTCATCGCCACCATCCATCAGATGGGAGGCTACTTTTACACCGATTACTCGCTCGGCCATAACGGGTTTTCCAATGCCGGTTCCGTTGACGGCAACGGCGTTTCCTTTACACAGGCCGGGGGATATCCGGGCTTCACCCTCAGCACGCCGACAAATGCGTATGGCGATTTTAATAACCCCGCCGATACCAACGTGCAGACGGCGCAGCTCGCCGGTTTGACTAATATTAATTTCAACGAAAATTACCAGTTTCTCCGCATGCCCACCACGCCGGGGAATATCGACAATATTACCGGCGGCACGCAGCCCGCTTTCGGTCGCATTGCCAATCTTCCGATGCCAGCCAACCAACAATTTTATCCGCAGCCCGGCTACAACACCTATTCCGTTACCAATCCGGATACCGGACAAACCGGAATACAGGTCAATGCATTTAATGCCAATAATCCGCAAGGTGGCTCGCCGACCTTGCAAAACGGTACCGGCTATCTCATGAACAATGTGCAGTGGTTCGTTCAAACATTGGGTGTTGATGGCTTCCGTCTCGATGCCGTGAAAAATATGGAGTGGCCCACGATATTGCCCTATTTCAATCAGGCGGTTCAGCAGGCCAGCGGTCGGACCTACCTGAATGGTCAACAGGAGCAGGTTTATTCCTTCGGTGAATACTATGACAGCAACATTCCCCAGGGGCCAGGCGACCCCATCGATCCGGGCGCTAATCTCAATGCGTTGAACTTCCCCCTGTTCTTTGCGCTTCAGGGCAATCTGACTGGCGACGGAATCACCAATAATTGGAATAGCGTCATCAGTGCATCAGGCTTAGTTAACAATGGCGGCGTAAGCTTTGTGCAAAGCCAAGACAACGGCGCGCCGTATCTCAGCAACGTCGCCTATGCGTACACCCTTATGATGCCGGGACAATCCATTGTCTATTACAACGGCAACGGCACCGCATTTGATAGTGGTACGCAGAGCTTTCCCCAGAACGGCCGCGAGGATGCGCTCGGCGGTGTCTATGGCAATCTCATGGCAAACAATTCGCTTGCCACCTACAGCGCGGCCGATCAAAGCATGACGGTATCCCATTACAACCAAGTAAGCGGGCTCGTCGATATCCGCAATCGCTACAGCACGGGTGCGGTTATCAACCGCTATGTGAGCCAGAATAACTACGCCTTTGAGCGACAGGATTCCGCCGTGGTGTTGCTGAATAATCAGACTGGCGGCGGTAATCTCAGCACGACGATCCAGACCGATTTTAACCCCGCCAATGTGCCCTACCTCGTGGAAGTTACGGGAAATGCGGCGGCCTCCGGCGGGTTGCTTCCACAGGTATTAAAAGTTAACGCCGATGGCACCGTGAATGTCACATTCCCGAATAACGCTACCTCTGCCGGCCAATTTACTGGCCAGGGTTATCTCATCTATGGCCCCGCGACTCCGATTGGCACCATGGCGATCACCAACGCAGCCGGTGAAATACCCGGAACAGCGCCCGCCGCCTCTGCCGCGAATATTGTGGCAGCTAACGGAGCCAATATGGTGACCAATGTGGCTGTGGTCAAGGGATCACAATTTCAGATTCGGCTTCAGACGCAGCCGGTCTACCTGCTTGGTCAGACAAATCTCTATGATGCCAACGCCGGCGGCAACAACGCGATATTCCAGATCAACGGCGGGTTGAAGATCGACGGCCAGTCATTTGTAAGCACAAGCCCCAACTCGGTTGGATACGGCTATCTTGAATTTCAAAATGCCAGTCCCCTGGTGGGGGGCGGCACGGGCTTGTACACGGAAACGGTGAACACCAGTGATTTGCCGCAGGGCTATAACTACATTGAAGCGATTGCATTTCGCGCGCGCAGCGGCGTTGATGCGCCGCCGATTTACACGGATTGGACGCAAAGCATCTATGTAGACACCAAATTGCCGCAATCCACGATTATGAGCTTCAATCCGGTTGTCCATGGTATCAATCAAAACCGTAATCTGGTGGTTCAATCCAGCGCGGTAGATGGGCTCGCCAATAATGTCCATGTCCTCTTTGATTTGCCAGCTGCGGACACAACTTCGCAGATCATCTCGTTGATTGGAAATACCAATCAGGCCACGCAGACCGACACCAACCAATGGACGATCGAAGCGCAGGGGCTTACCAGCGGCTACCATGTGGCCACCATCGTGAGCTACAAGCCGGACGGCACATTTAATATTCAGCGTATCGCCGGGCTTTTTACATCGACCATTTACGGCCAGGGGCTGGGTGATCTGAATTTTAATGGCCAATACAACGCGGCGGACGTCCAGACATTTGCCAGTCTCCTCGCAAGCAACAATACGGAATTTAACCCGGCCGCCGATTATCTTGGCACCGGCGTCATTACGCCGCAAGATCTGATCCCATTCGGGCAGACATTGCTGCAAAATGGCGCCAGCGCATCAACGTTGTCCGCTTACGATCAGTTGCTGGTGCAATACGGATTGTCCACCAGCAATGTGCCGGCTTCCGTCAGCACACCGGAACCATGTTCTCTGGCCATTTTATTTCTTGGTATTGCAGCGCTCTCGGCAGTGGGCCGCCGCCAGCGGAATCCGCAAAGGTATTTTCATTCCGGATATGGAGATAAGTTATGTTAGTTCGACGTGGCTTTCGAGCCGCTTTCACACTTATCGAGTTGCTGGTCGTTATCTCGATCATCGCGCTGTTGATATCCATTCTTCTGCCAGCGCTGGCAAAAGCCCGGGAAGATGCGATGTCCACGGTTTGCCTTTCCAACGTGCGGCAACTCATCACGGCGGAGTTGGAATTCGCCGATGCCCACAAGGACTTCATCCAGCCGGATACGGACAGCCAGACCATGCAGTACACCGAAACCCCGGATCCGAATCACACCATGTTTGCGTACCGGTATACCCTTTACAATCCGGCCACCAACACGTACGTTCCCACTGGGAAGGCTACACTCGACGATTGGGCCAGCGCCCTGGTGCCTTTTCTTGGCGGCCAACCCAATGAAACATTCATTAACTTTGGTGCCCATGGCGCGGGAGCCAAAGTATTTCTGTGCCCCGCAGATCCAACGCTTACCGATGCCTATCCGGGTTACCAGATATTTAATAATGTGGCGATTACCTCCACCTCGCCTCAACCGACACCCAGCGGCTACTCTGGCAATTTCCAGGGATATTATCCCGTCTCGTACGGCATAAATGCGGACATTGCCTCCGCCAAATACAACGGTTCCTATGGGGCGTTTAACCAGGGTTGGGGTTTCCAGATTCCAGCCGGGGCGCAGTCTACGGCGGGGCTTACCGCTCCGTGGGGCTGCAATCTCAATGGCATCCGCTCGCCCGCGCAAACTTTAATGTTCGCGGATTGTGGCGTACGCCCCAACCCCGGCGGTGTTGATTGCCAGGCTGGCAATGGCTTGTTCTATTGCGACGAAACCTATTACACCACTGCGTTTGATACGGGTGCGGGCCTTGCGGCGTCGGTCAACCTGTGCACGCTCCAGGCGATTGCCTTGGATTCTGCACTACGCGATCGCATTCCCATGTCACCCGATCAGCTGCCGCTTCCGAAGGGCGATACCAATACCAACCTGGCGTTCAATCGTCACGGGAATCATATCAACATCGGCTTCCTCGACGGGCACGCGGCGGCCGTTACGCCATCATCATTTCCGCGTGTATTTGTTTCACCGTATGGAGAGTGATGCGGTTTGAGCGCGGGAGTGGCGCAAAGAGCCATAGCGAAATGCATAACCAAAGCGGCCCGGCGGTTTGTTTCCGCCGGGCCGCTTGATTTTCGCGTCCCCGTTACCTGTTGGGCTGGGATCATCGCCCTTCGCCGCAGCCGCGGGCGGGGCGTCAATGCAATGCGGTAAACTCAGTGACCTCATTGACCCCAGTGAACTCAGTGAACTCGGTGAACTCGGTGAACCCGGTAACCTCGGCGCGCTCGGGCTCGCCTGCCGGTTCATTTTGACGCAACCCATGCCACCTTCACCGTATCCAAATTCACCTCGCCGGAGTTAACGCTGTCGCGCCGCAGCATAATGCTGTTCACACCGGCAACCAGCGGCAAATACAGGCTGACTTCCTGCCACTGGTGCCAGTTCGCAAGCCCCGGTATTTCTACTTCGCCGTAAAGAATTCCGTTCACATACACATTGAGCGTTCGCATGTGATGGGTGTGGCCATTGGCAAAGCGGAATGCGGTTTCGTATGCACCGGCCTCCTGCCGACAAACGTAATAGGTGGCCGCCGTTTGAGGATAATTAAAACCGGCGATAAATCCGCTGCCGGTGTAGCCGGCATGGTTCGATTCAATCGTATTGCGCCGGCTGCCGATCGGCCCAAACTCATGGGCGAAGGCATACATGCTGTTATATGGCTCAAGCGGTTTTTCCGGGGCGTCGGGGCCCGAAAGCGATGCATCGGTTGCCAAAAGAATTTGCTTATCCTTGGTGACGCGCGCATTTCCGACGGCCTCGATGGCAATGTCCGCCGCCATCCCCGCGGGTATTTTAATAACCGTCACCGGGCCGTACACGTCGGCATCCGCATACCACGCGCTCGATTGCGCGGCAAGTTCGATCGGGTCGGCCACATGGTGCAGGGTTTGAGCACCCATGCGAACTTCCGTGGCGGCTTGTCCGTGCAGGCGAATGAGGAAATGGGCCACGCTGGATCGATAAGCACCCTGATGCCCTGATATCGTCACATGGCAATGCGTTCCGGTCTTCCCGGCAGTGATGGTTTGTCGGTGGAAGGCGCCTTTTTCATAATCAAAGGTTTCGCCATCATCGTCGTAGAAAATACTTTGGGTGCTGTGCGCCGCCGGAAATATGTCGAGGTAAACAAACTTTGGTTTGGCGGTATGAATGGCTTGCATCGGTGGGGCGACCGGAATAATCGCCCCTTGTTTTACGAACAACGGCCAATCCATCCATGAAGCGGCATTCAATGGATAGTCAATCCATTGCCCGCCGGTATGGCTTACGCCGCGAAAGTAATCAATCCAAATATCGCCCGCAGGCAGATAAATGCGCCGGGAAAGCGCTTGGCCATGCCCGGTTCCCAATTCATGCAGCACCGGCGCCGCCATAATCCATTCGCCGAACATCCATTGATGGCTCATACCGGCAACATTGGAGTCTTCGGGATACGCAAAAAACATGGGCCGCACAATGCCGACGCCCCCCTCGCGGCTGGCAGTTGCCTCGCAGGCGTAGGCGTAGAAGAACCAGGCATAGCGCTGGCGAATGGCATATTTAACCGTTTCGCACGCCTGATCACCAAACACCCATGGCTGCCGCCGCTCACCCAGGGTGCAATGCGTGCGGAGCGTCGGGCAAACCGCCGTAAATTGAAACCATCGCGTGTAAACTTCGGGTGTGGGGTGTCCGTTAAAACCGCCGGTGTCCTGTGCCCATCGCATCTGCCCGAGGCTGATGGTATTGACCATGGCGACGGTTTGCCGGCGCATCACGGCAAAGCCGGTGTTGATATCGCCCGACCACGTCGCGTAGGCATAACGCTGGGAGCCAAGATAAAAATTGCGGTTCATAGACCAGATGCGGCGGTTGGGTAAATCGCGGCGCTGCCCGTCATAAAGCGCTTGCTGCATATGCAGGAACTCAAAATTGCCGAGGTAGCCGTAATCCGCCTCATCATTCCAGAAGCCGGCAATGCCATGCTGCATGCAGCGGTGTTTCCATGTGGCGTGCCAATACCACTGGCGGCAGATCGGCTTGTAAAAGTTGACGTCGAGCGATGGAAGACCGGAGAAATAATCTGCGAACGGCTTTTCGCCCGGGGCAAAAATGCCCAGCTTTTTCGCCTCAGCGCCTTGTGTTGTCATGGGTGTTAATTGGTTCTTGACCGTGCTGATGATAATGCGCGGCTTCATAATGCCGGTGATTTTGCATTGCAGTTCCCGCGTCCAGTTAATCAGCGCATCGGGATTAATGGGCGAGTAAAGCGCCTGCGAATATTTAACGGGATTCCATCGGAATTCGCCGTAATGGCTGGCGCCCCAATCTTTCCAGTCAAAGTCGAGCGTGAAATTATCAATGGAAATATCGCGCCCGCGATAGGTTTCCAGGTAACCGCGTAATAGCTCCTGATTGGTACCCCATTGCGAATTGGTAAAACCATACGCCCACTTGGGAAACATCGGCATACGGCCGGAAACGCTGGAAAGCCCTTTCATTATCTCGAATGGCGAACCAACGAAAATCCAAACCGTCAGGCTGTGGTTTCGGAAATACCGTCGGCCATAGTCTTTGAACGGGGCATTGCCATAGTAAAACTCGATCTCCGATGGCTTCATTGAAAAATATCCGCCATCGCAGTCGACAAGGATGCCAAATCCATCGGTCGTCCATACAAAGGGCGCTCCGCCGCCCCCCTCCACGGAGGCTTCTACCTGATACGTATCATTGGGAACGCCCGCTCCATCACGCAGAACGGGCAATGGATGCTTCGTCCAGCAGGCCGAGTTTCGGATTCCGTAAAACTGCATCTTTCCCTGATGCGAGAATGAAAAACCGGTGGCCGCCTGGTTGGTCGGATCGACACGGAAGCCATTGTGGGCCTTTTGATCAAGCAGCACTCTGCCGGCTTTGTTAATCACTGTTAACCGCAAAGGATTTCGTGTCAGGTGCGCATCGAACGAATCGGTGTGAAGCGAAAGGGTATGGCCCGCGACGGCGGCCCGCGCGCTGGGATCCTCTTCCTGCGTAGCGTGGGGATCGATCACGGGTGTATGCGGATCAACAATGCCATCCGCATGAATGTCAATGCGAAGGATTCCGGCGGCGGGGCTTGTCATCCGCAGCGTATCGTTGCCAAGTTTCGCCTCGAGGCGGCCCCCCTTTGCCTCGGCGCTGGTGATGCGCAGTGCCTCCATCGCGGGCGCAGCGCCATCGGCCGAAAAGGGTAGCTGTGAAATGGCCGTTGCGGCCAACGCAGATTGGATAAAAACTCGACGGCTGGGCATGGGCGAAATACTCCTGTGGGATGGTCTTAGACGCGAAGATTAACAACCTCAAAGTGGTGGCTTGCACCGCAGCCGAAATTGTACCAATTCAACGGAATTTGAACAGTGGTGCGGGGAAAAAAACCGGCGGCAAGCTGCGACAATTATTCGTTGAAAGGTCAACGATTCAGGCCGTCAGGTAATGCATGATTAGCCTTACACCAAAGCCGCTGGCCTGTTCACCTTTAAGATAGCGGTGGTCTTTTCGCGGGTGTGCCACCCCGGCAATATCCAGATGCGCCCAGTGAATTCCATCGGGAACAAATTCCTGCAAAAACATGCCGCCCTGAATCGCATGGGCCTCGCGATTTCCGCTGTTGACCATATCCGCGTGGGGCGAGTCAAGCAGCTTGCGGTAGCGCTCATGCAGGGGAAGCCGCCAAACCCATTCGTCGGTGGCCTGCCCGGCCTCAATCAGCCGCTGTGCCAAAGCGTCGTTGTTGCTCATCAGGCCGCCATAAACGCCACCCAACGCGGTGATGACTCCGCCGGTAAGGGTGGCCATATCGATTACCGTTTTAGCGCCGTACGCTTTGCAGGCATAACCGATGGCGTCGGCCAGAATCAGGCGGCCTTCGGCATCGGTGTTGGTAATATCGACGGTTTTATTATTGTACATGTGAATAATATCGCCGGGGCGATAGGCGTCGCCGTCCACCATGTTTTCTGCGGTGGGAATAACGCCGATGACATGCCGAGGCATTTTTAAAAGGGCCGCGGCGCACAGCACTCCGATGGCAGCCATCCCCCCGCATTTGTCATATTTCATCGCGCCCATGTCGGCGGCCGGCTTGATCGAGATGCCACCGGTGTCAAATGTTACCGCCTTGCCGACGATGGCGACGGCATCTTTGCCGCCCACCTTCGATGGTTTGTGCTCCAGAATAATCAGCGCCGGCTTGTTGGGGCTTCCCTTGCCCACGGCACACAGCCCGCCCATCGACAGCTTTGCGGCTTCCGCGTAGCCGACCACTCGCAGCTTAAGCCCGAGCCGCTTCGCCAGCGTTTGGCAGATGGCCGTCAGCGTTGATGGATTGATGACATTCGGCGGTTGGTTGGCGAGATGGCGTGCGAAGTTGACGGCGGATGCAATTTGCGCCGATCGATGGATGGCGTGGTTGAGCGATGCAGTTGCAAGCCCCTCGGCGGCAAAGTGATAAGTGACGGCTCGCGCGGGCGCCGTCGCTTCCTTCACAATGCTTTTGTAAACGTCGAAGGAAAAACTTGCCAATTCAATCCCTTCGGTAATCGCTTCCACCGCCGCCGGCCATTGCGCGTGCGGGATCATGCCGCGGTGAATCCGCACGGCGGTGCCCTGGCAATCTTTAGCCGCAGCGGCAATCTGCCCGCCCATCCACCGATAGATGCCGGCGTCCGGTTTTTTCCCCGCCCCTATCAGCAGACACCTGCCGGTCGGCAGATTTGTGCGATGGCATTCCCCGGGCTTTCCCCGAAAAAAGTGGCTGGCCATTTCCCTTTGAATATGCCGGATCAAAGCCTCATCCAAGGCCGCCGCTGCAAAATCGGCTTTCCCTGCCCCCTCGCTGATTGCCACAACCATGAGTGTCTGGCTTTCCGGAGTAACCGCGGCAGTGGTTATGCGATAACGATTGATGATTTCCGGAATTTCGGCCATTACGGCGGAATGCGGACTACGAGCGGCGCGGCGTTTCATTTCGTACCCTTCGCTTTCTTTTAAATGTCTCCGGCGCGGCGCAAAAGGCTCGCGGCGTCTTTGGCGCGCAATGAGCATTGCATCCTCAAGATCACACGACCTTGGCATTCCGCGCACCAGAGTTTATCTTAAACGATGAGGATGCAGGAAAAATGGTAAGCGGTTGCCAATACGAATGCTCCGCAGGTTCAAACGCATGGTGAGGTGGTTAATCAATGGCAGTTAAAACGGCGAGTGAGGCAAAACTGGATATGGTGAGCCTCGGGGAATGCATGCTGCGGCTTTCGCCGCCCGGCCATGGTCGCATTGAATTCAGCAATCTTATGGAAGTATGGGTGGGTGGGGGAGAATACAATGTTGCTTATGCGCTCGCCCGCCTTGGCTTACGCACCGGCTTTGTCAGTCGCATCGTGGATAATCCGCTTGGCCATATCATCCTAAACCACGGCCGCAGCGTGGGCATGGATATGTCGCATGTGCTGATTGCACCCTATGACGGCGTGGGCAAAAAGGATCGCATTGGGCTGAACTTCACCGAGGTGGGCACCGGCGTTCGGGCATCCGTGACGCTTTATGACCGCGGCCATTCCGCGGCGATGAATATGCAGCCCGGTATGCTTAAAATCGACGAGCTATTTGCGGGCGGCGTCCGCTGGCTGAACACCGGCGGCCTTTTTTCAGCGCTGTCATCCGGCACGGCCGGCGTGGTAAAAGAGGTGCTGCAGGCGGCCCGCCAACATGGCACCACCATTTCCTATGATCTAAATTTCCGCTCAAAGCTTTGGCCCGCCAAACAGGCGCAGGAAGTTACGCCGGATCTGGTGCGAATGGTCGATTGCCTGATCGGCAATGAAGAAGACTTCCAAAAGGTTCTCGGCATTGATGTAGCGGGCGTCGATGAAAATCTCTCGGCATTAGACACCGCCGCTTATGAGCATATGGTTGAGAAAGTTGTCAGCCACTATCCCAATATCAAAATGGTCGGCACCACCCTGCGCGAGGTTAAGTCGGGACTGATCAACAATTGGTCGGCCATTCTCTGGCATGATGGCAAGTTCTACCGTTCGCGGCGTTTTGAAGGTTTGGAAATTGAGGATCGCGTGGGGGGGGGCGATGGCTTTTGCTCCGGTCTGGCCTATGGTTTCCTTAATGGCATGAGCCCGCAAGACGCGGTCGATCTCGGCGCGGCACATGGTGCCCTTTTACAAACCACGCGCGGCGACACCAGTCAGATAAGCCATTCCGAACTTATGCACGTATTTAAGGGCGGCAGCGCCCGGATTGTCAGGTGATGTCTTGAAATATTTCTGCGGCTTGCAGAGCTCCGAGGGTGCCTCTGAATTGGCCAGCCTCCGTTGATGACCGGGCTTAAAACCGCCGGCCCATCCGTGCCCACCACGCGGGGTCGCGCCGCCGTTTGGCGCGGCTTGGCGCTGCCCATTGCCACCGGCCTGATGCTATCGGTGATATTTCCGCCATTTTCATGGTGGTGGCTGACGCCCGTGGCGCTCCTGCCGCTGGTGATCGCCAGCCTGGAAGCACGATATAATAAATGGACATTCCTTTATATCTGGCTGATTACCACCCTGTATTATCTCGCCAATCTCACCTGGCTTTCAGGTATTACCGTCGCCGGGTATATCGCGCTGAGTATTTATTGCGGCCTCTATCTAGCCGGCTTTTCATGTCTTTTACGATGGGTGTGCCGAACCGGCGCTATGCCTATCTGGTTGGCGGCCCCGATTTTATTTACCTCCATTGAGTTTTTACGCGATCATTTCCTGGGCGGATTCCCCTGGTTTACGCTCGGCGTCGCATTTACCAGTTCGTTAACGGTCGTTCAGTCCGCCGCGTTGTTTGGGGCCGCCGGCCTCAGCTTTCTCGCGGCGTTTACTTCGGGTGCATTGGCCCAGGGGTTGCTGCGGTATACCAATCCATCGGCTGCCCGCCCGCATGCCACCACACGCATCGGCTATGTGCTGCTTGCTGTGGCGTGGTGTAGCGTCTTGTGGTACGGCCATGTTCAGCTTCAACATCGGCATTTTCAACCCGGTCCGCGGGTGGCGGTTCTTCAGCAGAACATCCCGCAATCGATTAAAGATAACAATTCCATTTCCAGTCAGACGCAGCTTTTTAATTCCTATTACCAATTAAGCGTGCTGGCCACCAAGCTTAAGCCCAACCTGATTGCGTGGCCCGAGACGATGGTACCTGGCTTTCTTAACCCGTCGTGGTTGGATCAATCCACGCAGTGGTACGCCATTGGTCATGGCCGCAGAACGCTGGCGATGGATAAGCAATTTGCGATGCGGCTGGCGGCGTTTTCAGCGTTGCATCACACGGCGCTGCTGGTAGGCTCGGCGGGTGTGCGGTTTAATCGCAGTGGGCGCATCGCTCAGATGCAGAATATCGCGGTTATGTTCACGCCACGTCGGGGGGAACTACCGCACTATTATGCCAAGCGACACCTTGTGCCGTTTGGGGAATATGTTCCATTTAAAAAATCGGCGCCGTGGCTGCACCGCCTGCTTTTATATTTCACGCCGTTTGGCCCCAACAACGACTATTCTCTGACGCCCGGTACTTCGTGGCATCGCTTCCGGCTTCGTGTGGGAGCCCGGGAATATCGCTTTGGTGTTCCCATATGCTATGAAGATGCCATGTCGCACCCCGATCGGAGTTTCGCCCGGCCCCGGCATCACAAAAAAGGAGTTGATTTTCTCGTCACCATCAGCAACGACGGCTGGTACCAAAGCCGCGCCGAATTGCTGCAACATCTGCAACTCGATCAGATTCGTGCCGTCGAGAACCGCGTCAGCATAGCCAGAAGTGTTAATGGTGGTTACTGCGGTTTTATCAATCCGCTGGGCGAAATTATTAAACTCGCGGGCAGCCCGGGTCACCATGCGTTTGTGTCGGGCGTGGCCTGCGCTGAGCTTCCCATTGATATGCGAATATCGCTTTTCTCTCGCATCGGCGACATACTGCCCCGGGCGACGCAGATGCTTTCTCTCTTATACTTAGGCATACTGGCTTTGGCCGGCTGGAGAAAGCGCCGGCGTCGCGCCGCAGCCGATCGCAAAAGCGACACCGGGGCAATGCCGGCGGCGGAATGATTCGCCCCGTATCACGCATGCTTGCATGAGAATTTCTAAACGGAAGGGTAAAAATGAAGATTTGCTACTCGCTCTGGCTAATACTGGGATGCGCCGTTTTGGCCCTGGCGGGATGTAGTGCGCCTCAAAATCCCAACGGCGTCGTTTCCATCATTCCGGCGCAGGCGATTTTGCTGCACGCCATGGCCAGCTCATCGCCCACCATCCGCTCAGCCGCGGTTGAGTCTGCCGGGCAGCTCGACCCCACTGAAGCAGCCGTGATCGTTCGCCAAGGCCTTACCGACCCGTCGTCAGCCGTGAAATTCACGGCGTGCATCGTGGCAGGTAAGCACCGGCTTCAGGTGCTCAAGCCCCTGCTTCGCCAAATGGTGGCGCATGCCAGCCAGCGCGTGCTGCCGGGCGTAATTTACGCCTTGGCTCGCATGGGCGATACGCGCCATGTGAGCGAACTCGCCGTGCTTTTGGAAAATTCCGATCCGGTCGCTCGCGCCAACACCGCGATGGTATTGGGCCGGCTCGGTGATCGGAGCGCCATCGGACTGCTGCGCACAGATGAGCGCGAGCCGATTCATGCCGTGCGCCTGGCGGTAACATCGGCGCTGGCCCGTCTGGGGTATCCGCGAGCGGTATCAAGCCTGATAGCGCTGAGTTACAGCCGTTATGCAGAAGATCACCTGGCCGCTTTAAACACCTGCCGTTCCCTCGCCACGCCGGTGGCCGTGAATGTTCTCTTAGCGGGTTTATCCGATCCGCTGCCGGCGGGACGGCTGATTGCTGCGCGAGGGCTGGGCCAGCGCGGCAGCCGGGTGGGTGAAAAGCTTGCCCGGCATTATTCTCGCAGTGCCGATCCGAATCTGCGGGTTTTGGCGGCTTTGGCGTTGGGTTGGATTCCCGACGGAGCCAACGCGGATCGGTTGGAGAACATGCTGCAGGATCCATCGCAGAAGGTTCGGATCGCCGCCGCAGCAGGGCTTTTGCATCTCTACCGCCTTGCGAAACTCGCCCCGGCGGCCCCGTCTTAAGACCGCCTGCACTGCGGCCAGCGAGCGCCAGCCAACCGATGATTTGTATCCTTATGCGGCGGCGTTATTCTGTACCAGAAGATGGATCGCCGCTGAACCGAAAGGATTTTGGAATGCAAAGATTGACCATTTGCGTGCTCTTGCTCGCAACCAGCCTCGGACTGTTGTCAGGTTGTTCAACCCAAAATAACCGCATCATCGCCGTACCTGCGAAACGCTCGAACGTGGACCAGCAGTTGCCCCCGGGCGCTTGGGGTCTGCGCCTACTGCCTCCATCTCAATATCCCAATATGCAAGCGGCGTTCATGGATAAAAAAGGACTTATCACCGCCATCAACCGCTCCCTGAAATTTTTAAATGCGCCCAGCAGCCAGCGTTTCTATCCCGATGGGCCGATCAGCCATCAGCAGGTGGTCAATTCCCTCGTCGATTTTAAATGGATGCTTCGCAATGTGACCTCGGCCGGAAAATTTCAACAGATGATCGTCAGCCGCTACAACGTTTACATCTCAAAGGGATATGACGGTCGCGGCAAAGTCTGGTATACCGGCTATTACACGCCTATTCTGTACGGATCACTTTTTAAAACGTCCGAGTATCGGTATCCCGTATACAAGTGCCCGACAAATTTGGCGGTGAACCACATCACCGGACAGATCCTCGGCGAAAAATTGCCCAATGGCAGCTATGCGCCCTATCCGACGCGCCGGGCGATTGTGCAAGGGCATCTGCTCGCGGGCCGCGAACTGGTATGGTTTAGCAATCCGCTGGATGCATACGTGGCCGAAATACAGGGATCCGCCAAGATTATCCTTACCAATGGGCAAGTGATGACGGTCGGGTATGCCGGTGACAACGGGCGCCATTACACCGGCCTTGGTATGCTTTTGGTGCATCAGAAGGTCATCAGCAGGCGACAGCTGTCGCTTCCGGCCATCGAATCTTATTTCCGCATTCATCCACACAAAGTTGAGGCGGACATCCTTAAAAATCGGTTCATGGCATTTCTAAAGGTTTATAATCCGGCGCATTGGCCGCTCGGATCGCTGGGTGTCAAAGTAACGCCGCACCGCACACTGGCCACCGATAAAACCATTTCAGCGCCGCCGTATCAGAGCATTTTTCCGCGTGCGGCAATGACTTTCATTTCGACCGAGATGCCCAACCTTGAGGGGACCGTTCAGCCATTCACCGGCTTTTTACTTGATCAGGACACCGGCGGCGCCATTCGCGCTGCCGGGCGTGCAGACATCTACATGGGAATCGGGCCGGAGGCCGAAACGCAGGCCGGTTACGAATTTTCGCGCGGCAAGTTGTATTATTTATTCCTTAAGCCGGGCCTGACGCCCATGGGCGCCAGCGCTGCGCCCATTCAAACCACGGTGATGCCGACGGTTGTCGCTCCCTCCAAAAACGCCGGCATGCCGACGGAATCCATGCAGCAGATGTTTCCGGGCTCCAAATAGCCCGCGCGATAGCACTTATTCGCTCATTCGCTTTGGTAAATTTCAGCCCATACCCCCGCCACAGCCGCGGCCATGAAGACCGTCGCCGCCTGCCGTCTTGGGCAATTTATACCGGGATTATCGCACCCGCAGCGGCGGAGAATTATTTCACGATCGCCTGCTGCCGCTGCCGATAACCATAGGGAGTATGCCAGGCAGTGCGTTGAGCCGCATGCCCTTTATGGGCTGCGCGGCGCCGCACACCTGCCGCGAAACGCGGGCGAGCTGCCCGGGGAGTTGAGGCCAGTTGGCTTTCGTGAGTGAAATCGATGCCTGTGAGCACATTACTCCGCCTCGACAGACTTTTTATCGGCGCTGCCAGCACCGCCGAACTTCTTGAACGGGCACTTAAATTCCTGGTGAGCGAAGCGGGTATCGAAGGTGCGTGGTTCGGGTGTCCCCAGCCGGATGGCAACTTCCGCTATGACGCCATGATGGGCGTTGCTATGCCCGAGTATCTCTCCTGCGTCGAAATATCCATCAACGAAGACCCCTCGGGCATGGGGGCCGCAGGGCGGGCATGGCGCACCGGGCAACTCGCAATTGTCGACGATTTCCTCAACGATCCATGGGTGGCGGCATTGTCGTCTGCCAAAGCCCGGCAGGCCATCTCACTCGCCGGCTGGCGATCCGCCGCAGCCATCCCCATTCGCGATGGCATGTCGTTCATTCTTGCTCTCTACAGCCGCAGGCCCGGCTTCTTCAGTCAACCCAACACGCGCCCCGTTGTGGAACATTTGGTTTGTACCATGGGGTTGGCACTCGAGCGGCAGTCGCTGATTGTCGAATCGAAAAAACGGCACACCGCCTTACAACGGCTGAATTCAATTTATCGCGCATTGGTCGAGGAAGAAAAAATTCATCTCGAGGCCGCCGACGAGGCCGCACTCATGAATGGCACATGCCTGCAATTGGTGGAGACGGGTTTATTTGATCTCGTTGGGCTTGGCTGGCCGGATGCCGACGATGCCATTCGATACCATTACGCCTACGGCGACAAAGCTGAAATTTTCCTTAAGCGGTTTTGTTCTCCCATCGGCGGTGTAGGGCGCCGAACGCTGTCACGCGAAGTTCTCCGCACCGGAGAGGTTCTTTTCAGCAACGATTATCTTCATGATCCACGCACCACCGGCTTCCATGACGCTGCCCGCGAGCTTGGCATTAATGCCTGGGCGGCATTCCCGATCCATCGCGGCGGCGCGCTGTGGGGCGTGATGAGTGTGACCACACGCCAAGGCGACGCGTTCGATCCGGACACACTGACCCTGCTGACTTCCAGCGCCCAGCTTCTCGGCCGCGCGCTGGATGCCTTTGATATGCGGGCCCGACTGGAAAAACTTAACTCCCTTTATAAGTCGCTTATGACGCAGGGCGAAATTGTGCTGCGCGCAGCGACGGAGCAGGATCTGTTTACAGAAACTTGCCGGCAACTCTCAGAGGGGGGCCTTTTTGATGCGGCCGTCATCCTGCCGAGTCAGCTTGAAAACGGCGCCTGCGCGCCGTTGGCGATGGCCGTTCAACACGATGCACGCCATGCGGAGGTTTCCGCTTGCATCCAGGCGATACTCCGCTATGCCCACGAAAACCAGCAGGACCGAATTTTTACCCTCGGACATCTCGGTGAAATAAATGTGCCTGGTTTGGCGGCGGCGCAATGGGAAAAAACCGGATGGCAGTCGGTGGCGTCTGTGGGCATCGCTCGCAACAACCAAAGCTTTGCCCGGCTTATTCTTATCTCCTGCCATCCCGAACTATTTGATGGCGAAGTGCATTCGCTGCTCAAACGCATAGCGGATTTGCTGGAACGCGCGCTGGAGCAAATGGACATCAAGGGGCAACTCGATCGCGAATTAACCCACCAGGCTTGGCTGGCCATGCACGATCCGCTGACAGGGCTCTACAACCGCGCCGGCCTGAATGTCCATCTTGAAAAAGCCGTTGCCCGTTCCCAACGAAGCCGAACGCTTCTCAGCGTCATCATGATGGACATTGATGATTTTAAACACATCAACGATACACACGGCCACAATGCCGGCGATCAGATGCTCAAAGCGTTTGCCGGAAATCTGACCGCCTCCCTTCGGCAGACTGATTTTGTCGCCCGGCTTGGCGGCGATGAATTCGTATTGGTGCTGGAAGACTTCACCCGCGGTGAAGACCAGATTGCCGTGCTCGAACGCCTCAGCCGCATCGGAAATCAACCATGCAGGCTGGCAGACGGAGTCGAAATACCAATTTGCGGCAGTATGGGTGTGACCGGCCTTCCCGGCGATGAAGCTTCGCCTGATGTTCTGCTGCGGCATGCCGACGAAGCGCTGTATCTGGCCAAGCGATCAAAAACTTCCAGAAAAACCTGCTGGCGCATTTACGAGGCTGCCACCACCGCCGTGTAAATGCGGCCCGATAAACGCGGCCCAATGACCGCCGCCCTATGGGCGTTGCCCCACGAATGCTGCCCAAAAAACGCCGCCAAAAAAGCGCGGCATTTTCCGCCGGCGGAGCGTCGAAAAACTTTAATGCGTTACCGCGCCATTGCATGCGGGGCCGACAAGTTTTGCATACTTCGCCAGCGCCCCATGATCGTATCCGCTGCGGTGGGGCTTCCATTCCGCACGCCGAGCGCTCCATTCCTCTTCCGACAATTCCGCATCGATGGTGCCGAGTTGGGCATCCACGGAAACGATGTCGCCATCGCGCAGCAGGCCCAGGGGGCCGCCCACTTGCGCCTCCGGCCCGACATGCCCAATGCAAAGGCCGCGCGTGCCGCCGCTGAATCGCCCGTCGGTGATCAGGCAAACATCATAGCCAAGGCCCTGTCCCGCAATCGCCGCCGTCACGGCGAGCATCTCGCGCATTCCCGGCCCTCCCTTGGGCCCTTCGTAGCGGATGATGACAACATCGCCGCGGTTGATCTTCAACGCCTGCACGGCCTTCATGGCATCTTCTTCGCAATCAAAGCAGCGCGCCGGCCCACGGTGTTTAAGATTTTTTACGCCCGTGGTTTTGATGACGCACCCCTCCGGTGCCAGATTGCCGCGAAGTATTTTCAGGCCCCCGTGCGGGCTAAGCGCCCGCTCCACCGGCAAAATCACGTCTTGATCACCGGGCAGTTTCACATCCTTGAGATTCTCACGCATGGTTTTGCCGGTCACCGTCAGGCAGTCGCCATCGATCAAACCATTTTCCAAAAGCACCTTTAATATCACGGGAATACCGCCCGCACGATAAACATCCATGGCAACATAGCGGCCGCCGGGTTTTAAGTCGGCAATCGTCGGGGTACGTCGGCTGATCGCCTCAATGTCATCGAGTGTCAGCCGGATGCCGGCTTCATGAGCGATGGCCGGAAGATGCAGTGCAATATTCGTGCTGCCGCCCGTCGCCACGGCGATCGCCACACCATTTTCGATGGCGCGGCGCGTCACGATCTGCCGCGGGCGGATATCTTTTTCCAGCAGCTCCAGCACGGCTCGCCCCGCATCATCGCAGAACTTGTCGCGCTGCGTTTCCACCGCCGGCGGAGAGCCGGAACCCGGCAGTGCCATGCCGATCGCCTCGGCCACGCACGCCATGGTATTGGCGGTGAATTGTCCACCGCACGACCCCGCCGATGGGCATGCCGCACACTCCAACTCATGCAGCTCCGCGTCCGACATTTTGCCCGCCGCATGAGCGCCCACTCCCTCGTACACGTCAACGATGGTGACATCTTTTCCGCGAAATCTGCCCGGTAAAATCGTGCCCCCGTAAATAAATACGCTCGGCAGATCGAGACGCAGCATGGCCATCAGCGTGCCCGGCAATGATTTGTCACACCCCGCGAGCCCGATCAACGCATCGTAGCGGTGGGCGTGCATCATCAGTTCAATCGAATCGGCAATCACCTCGCGCGAAACCAGCGAAGCCTTCATCCCCTGATGCCCCATGGCGATTCCATCGGATACGGCGATCGTGACGAATTCGCGCGGCGTGCCACCCGCCTTCCGCACTCCCTGCGATGCGGCAGCGGCCTGCCGATCTAATGTTAAGTTGCAGGGCGTGGCCTGATTCCAGGTGCTCGCAATGCCCACCCACGGCTTGTAGATATCGGCGTCGGTAAGCCCCATCGAACGAAAAAAGGCCCGCTGTGGCGCCCGCTCCGGGCCATCCGTAACTTCAACGCTGCGTGGGCGGTTGATCACAATGCTACTCCTTAAATTTCCCAATTCGGTCAATGAAAACGGCTCTTCAGACCAAGCTCGCAGGAGCCTGTCCGAGTAATCGCCGGGTTGCGACGGCGTGATTTTTGACACCCATCAAGCAGCGGCGACGATGGCGTACCTGACACAGAGGGTACACCGAGGAGCCGCGCCGCAGAGGGGGGGCAAAAAGCACGCCGCCCCGCGGGGTGGGCCTGACATGCCCCGTCTGCTTTGTTGTCGGATCTCGCTGACTCGTTATTCAGAGTCGGCTCGATCTCCCAATGCATTCAGGCGCCGCGCATTCGGGACATTTCAGACCCATCCCAATCCCGGCCATTACCCGGACAGGATTCAGGAGCCTGTCCGAGTAATCGCCGGGTTGCGACGGCGTGATTTTTGACACCCATCAAGCAGCGGCGACGATGGCGTACCTGACACAGAGGGTACACCG
>JAJZGD010000186.1 GCA_021804985.1 Planctomycetota bacterium | reverse complement strand
CCGATCTAAGCAGAAAGACGCTCCACGGTTTGGCCACCCCGCCACCATTGGCGGCCTGACGGAAACGGGGATCAAAAACCAGATTGGGGCGCGTTTTAAATAATTGCTGATACACCGGGTTGGTTCGGTTCACCTGATGTTCGGATACATGATGGAATTGAATGTGATCCAATTCCGTGAGCAGCTTTTCCACTGCCAGCCGCGGGCTGGTATTGTCCGACGGAATTTGGCCCGATACGGTGCGTACCAGTTTGGTGCCGCGAAAGAGTTCCAGTTTTAATTTTCGATGGTCTACATATCCCATCACCGCCTGATCGACTGCGAGGGCGGAGATCACTTTTTGCACCTCTTGAGTAGTTACCGGCTTCGTCCAGGGTATTTGCAGGGCATCAATCATCATGTTGATATTGTGATCCTGCAGCCGATGGAAGTGGCCGTTACGCGACATTTTTTTACCCACCGCAAAACGCATGCGACGGGCGAGACGGCGCGACGAATGCTGCATGGGAACAAAGGGAAGAATGGCGAGGGACGGGGGTTTGGCGGCGCCCATCGCCACGGTCGGCCACTGAAAAAACAGCGCCGCGAGCAGAAAGAATTTAATGCCCCGCGTGAACCATCGTCGTTTGCCCGTGACCATGCGTATCCTCCGTCGCGATCAATCCATCATGATTATAAACGCATGGGCGGCCGTGTCGGCAGCGCCGCAGTGCGAACATTTTAGCAACTGCCCGTTCATTTCAGCGGGGTAAGCGTGATAGGCTGCCAATGCAGGTGATGCGCGGCTTTCAGGCCGGTTCAGGGGCCTTGTAAACGCCGAGATCGACAACGACGCCGGAAGGGAAATCGATGGCCACATCGAAATGCCGTTCGGAAATACTGGTGAAGATGATCACGACGGCGGCGTTCCGCCGGGCATAGACCAAATCGCCAATGGCCGGCCCGCAAAAACGGGTGTTATCCACGTGCTGGAAGTGGTAAATGAATTCGGCCATGGCGGCGGGCGTTTGGCGTAACAGCGCAGCGCTGGAAACGTAGACATCTGGCCCGCTGGCCGCAGCTGAGGGAAACAGGTTCAGGCGAGCGCCGGCGCCGGCGACGTTGGGCGCAAAGGTCAGCAACCCTCCTGGCTCGGCACGCCGATGTCGGCTCGCGGTGCGGCCGAGGCGCCAGATAATCGAGCGAAACCGAGCCGCGGAGAGCAGGTTTTGCAGATGCGACAAAAACACCAGGCTGAGATAATTCAGCCGCGGCACACTTTCGGCGGCGGCGGAAGCCACATCGTCAGGTGCGCCGGCATACCATGGCGGCCGCTTCACATGCCGATGTTTTGCAGCCCGCGCAATAATCCGTTGGCGTAGAGCAGATGGTGTGGGCAACGACGGCGGGCGGCCCGCGGCGAGATGCACCAGCCAGATCAACTGCAGTGGTGAAATTCGCTTCTGCCAGCGGTGGATGGCGCAAAATTCCCGGAGGCCAATATTCCATTGGGGCCTATGCAATCGCCGGGACCATTGGTCGATCCACATTACTTCAGTGTCGGTGCGCGGAACAAAGCGGAAGCACCGCCAATAACGCTGAAGCCGGAGGATCAGCGGATCGGCCCCCGTGTAGGTCTTGAGGGGCGCGATAATCGCCTGCGCTCCGCGCCAACGATACAAAATACGCATGGCCGCCAATCGCGATTCCATGTTTGGGCTGGCAAGGAATGCATTGCACAGCTGCGACCGGAGCGTCGCATGGTTCATGTGGGTAAGGGCGATTGCCTCCGGGCGCTGCGGAATGGCGAATCGCCGCGCCGGCCTGGCTAAAGATTCCATCAAACTCATAGAGAGCAGGGCGCGGCACTGCGGGCTTTTGACGCGGGCCGCGAGCGCGGCATCTGCGATGAGCACGCGCCACCGCTGCGTCATCGGCAGGCGGGCGGCGAGTACTGCAATGGCGGCCGGACGATCGGCCTGCCATAGTTGCGCCATGCAATAATTTTTAACCGCTGCATCCTGACCATAGCACCCGATGTCGAAAATCAGCGCCGCAAGCCGGACCGGCGACTTAACGCCGCAGGCCCGGCATAGGCGGCGATCCATCCGCAGCTTGGTTTTAAAGCGGGTGGAGGGGTCTTCAAATCGCCCCACCCACGATGTGCAGCGGCGCTTGGCCACCGCAGATGGCGAACTTGCAGTGTTGCCACTCTGGGCGCACCCGCTGATCAGCAGCAACCCCAGGGCGATCAGATTCGGCACGGCGATGATGGCAGCGCCCCGCAGAAAGCAGCGCCCCGCACTACCTCCACGCCGCTTTAATATGCGGTGAGGCCGCATTACCGCAAGACTCGGCTGCGGCTTTGGGGTATCTTCAACCGTCGGTATTGGCGGAAACACGGACAGGAGCCTCCGGGAAAAAACCATGATCTGGTACTTGCTCAACAACCTTGATCTGCTGATCCCAATGACGCTGTTGTTGTTGACGGCGGCTTTTTTTGCCTGTTCTGAAACCGTTCTTTTTTCGCTCACCCGGCACGAACTTCATCAACTGCGAAGTTCCGGCCGTCGGCTAAACATCATAGCGGCAGACCTGCGTGATCAGGGGCGCACGGTTTTGGTGGTTATTCTTCTGGCTAATATGGTCAGCACCATTGGCATTTTCGTGCTGAGCACCATTTTACTTCGGCGAATTGCGGAAAATTACGGCGGAGACGCGGCGGTATTGGGCGCGGTGATACCCGTCATTGTCGTCGCCTATCTTGGCGAGGTACTGCCGAAGATGACCGGGCGGCGGTTCAATCGCGCCCTGGTACCCGTGATCACCGGGCCAATTGCGGGGGTGGTTCGCGCGCTGGGGCCGGCGGCCCGCGCGGTGCAGCGGCTGATTATCGATCCATTTCATCGCGTGCTTTCCGCCGGTGAAACGGCAAGCCATCTGAACATTGAAGAAATCGGCGAACTGCTGCGACTTTCACAACACAGCATCGGCGTGGACGCAGGCGAAACTCAATTACTGGAAAACGTTTTGCGATTGCGCGAGGTCCGGGTCCGCCTGGTCATGGTTCCACGGGTCAAAATTGTCAGCTTCGATATTGCCCGGCCCGCGGGCGAACTGGCCGAGCTCTTTCGGCGAACCCACCTGACGAAAGTGCCCGTGTACGAGGGTACCATCGATAACCTGCTGGGCGTCGTTTATGCCAAATCCTTTCTGCTGGATAAGCCGACCGGCGAGGCCGGCGTTCGGCCGCTGATTCGCCCGGTACTTTTTGTGCCTGAAATGATGCCGCTCGACAAACTGCTGCGAATTTTTCGCGAGGAACATCGGCAGTTGGCCATTGTGGTCGATGAATATGGTGGGCTGGCGGGGCTTATATCCCTTGAGGATGTGGTTGAACAATTGATCGGCGAGATTTATGAACCTGGCGATATGCGGCCGCCGAGCGTGCAGCAAGTGAGCCCGGGCGAATGGCTGATTCCCGGCGATCTGACTTTGCGCGATTACCCCGAACTCTTCGGCCAGCGCACCCGCAACCTGCGTTCCGCGACGCCTGCCGGCCTGCTTTACACCGGCTTGCACCGCATGCCGCACGTCGGTGATCGGGTCAGCGTGGGGAATATTGAATTGATTGTGGACTCAATTCACCGTGGACGCGTCGCGACGGTGCGGGTTCGCCTGACTGCCCCAACCGGCGAGCGAGGTGCCGGTGCCTGATCCATCCGCGCACATTTCATGGTGGGCTGCGGCGATAAAGTCCGACTGGCTCTGGCTGCTGCTCGTCGCCGGCAGCATGGTAGCTTCAATTATTTTCAGCGGTCTGGAAACGGGTCTTTACACGCTATCGCGCCTGCGGCTGGATCTGCGCGTGTCGCGTAAGGAGCCGGCCGCCCTGCGCGTAAAAGGCTGGCTCGAACATCCCGCCGGGGTTCTGGCGGGCTTGCTGATATGGCAAAATATTGCCAATTTTTTGACCTCGGCCGGGGCGACGGTACTGATGGAACATTCGCATCTCGGCGATGTGGCGCAAATCATCCTTTCGGTTGTGCTGGTGACGCCGCTGGTGCTTATCTTTGGCGAAATTTTACCGAAAGACATGTTCCTTTCGCATACCGATTCGTGGACTTACAAAGTTTCGGGCGTGGTTCAGGCGGCGCTGATTGTTATTACGGTTATTCCACTTTTGCCGGCGCTAAAGGTGCTCGACATAATTACCCAAAAGCTTATAGGAAGCGGTGAAGATGAGACCGGCGAAGTAACTGCATTGATGGCATTTGCCAATGAATCCAGTGCCGTGGGGCTGATCAGCCAGACACAATATGACCTGATACAGAGAACGGTTCGCATCTCCGGCGTGAAGGTCAGCGATGTGATGGTTCCATGGATGCGGGTTGTCGGTGTGCCGAAAAGCCTCAGCCGGGCCGGGTTTGCGGCCGTCGTACGCCGATATAATTTATCGCGCCTTCCTGTGCTCGGTAAATCGGCGGATGAAGTACTGGGTTTTGTGACCGTGGTGGACGTGCTGGCGGATACCGCCCCGCTGGATTTAACCCGGCATATCTCGCCGCCGCTGACGCTGCTGGCCGAGCAATCGGTACGCTCGGCAATGAAATTAATGCAGTCTTCCCGGCAGACCATTGCGCTGGTGGTAACACGTCAGAAGCGCATCATCGGCATGGTTACCATCAAGGATCTGGTCGAAGAACTTATCGGCGATGTGGAGCACATTTAAGCATGCCCAGCCCCGACACCTGCCGGCCCACCCCCGCGCAAACCCGATGGATGGCGCTCCGTTATGGCATGTTCATTCATTTTGGAATTAATACATTTTCGCGCACCATGTGGGGTGATGGCACATTTCCGACGGAAGCGTTTTGTCCACGAAAATTGGATACGGATCAGTGGGTGCAGATGGCGCTGGACGCCGGCATGCGCTATGTGGTTTTAACGGCCAAACACCATGACGGGTTCTGCCTTTGGCCGAGTGAGCACACGCGCTACGGCGTGGTCGCGGGGCGGCCGCCCATGGATGTCGTTGGGAAACTGGCGGAATCATGCCGACGGCATGGTTTGGCGATGGGCCTTTATTACTCGCTTTGGGATCGCAACGCCCCGTGTTATCCGGATGATGCGGCCTACGCCGCCTATATGCGTGCGCAAGTTGGGGAACTGCTGCAATGGTACGGCCCCGTGGTGGAACTCTGGTTCGACGGCGCGTGGGATAAGGACCATCCCAACCGGCAGCCGCAATACGATCCGGCGTGGGAACAATCTGCCGACAGCGGCCTGCAATCTGGGCAACGCTGGCAATGGGATCAGCTATATGCCTATATTAAATCTTTGCAGCCCGCGTGCCTGGTCATCAATAATTCATCCTGCGAGCGGCCGGGCCGCATCAAATATCTGCCCGTGGATGTACGAACCGCGGAGCTTTTTGATTTTGTTTACCAGGGGCAACTTTATACACCGATCACAAATTGCCGGTATCGCAGCGCCGATGGCGCGGAAATATTTATCCCGCTGGAGTTCTGCGCCACGCTGAACCGCAACTGGTTTTATGATCCGCAGCAGGGCCAATCGCACCCCTCTGCCGCGACCATTGCGGATTGGTTCAACCGTGCCGCCGCGGCCGATGCCAACCTTCTGGTGAACATAGGCCCCAACGACCTCGGCCTTTTGCCGGAATATCACCGCGCGTTTCTGCGAGGTGCACGGCAACATTTTGGCAAGTAACCACCGCTCTGCGTGAGGTATTAATGAATCACATCATGCCGCAGCATGATTAATTAAATTAACTGAAACGACGGTTGTCTCACGCAGAGGCGCAGAGGCACAGAGGCTGCCTGCGGGCAGCACGCCGACGACCCGCGGCCAGCAGGCTGGCCGGCTTAGTGGCGCACGCTGAACCACACGGCGGCACCATGCCGCCGGCTAAATGAGGCTAACGCGCGTGGTGGCGCGGCGCGCCGCGTCGTCGCCTCTGCGTCTCCCCTGCTCTGCGTGAGGTATTAAATAATTGCATCATGCCGGAGCATGATTCCTCAGAAATACTTTCTGCAATCATTCCGGGCCGATGCACCGTTCGGCTCGTATTGGCACGTGTGCATGCGTTCCATTCGGCGTCGGCAAACCGATCGTGGCCTTTGGGCAATTGCTTGCGGCCATACGCCCTGCATCGCAAACGCCCGCTCACCCGCCCGCGTTCTTCCATTTCTGCCAACGGGATTGGATGGCGGCTTTCAGCGGCCCGCCAGTTTTAATCATCCGCGGATACCACCC
>JAJZGD010000185.1 GCA_021804985.1 Planctomycetota bacterium | reverse complement strand
GTTCGTCTCCGGTTGCTCTTCACCTTGCCTCGCGGCAACGCAATGACCTTCGACTACGGATCGGAACATCGATCCGGGAGAAACTTACATCCTCCTGACTCAATACACTCTCCATCGCACTAGCCGCGGGCATTGTGCCCGCGCGTCCCTTCTCTGCGTGAGATATAAACAAATTCCATCATGCCGGAGGCATGATTCCTAATATCACCTGGAACGACCGATGTCTCACCCAGAGGCGCAGAGGCACAGAGGCTGCCTGCGGGCAGCACGCCGCCCGCCGCCATACAACGCGTACCCCGGCCCGGCCGAAGGCCGCCCCGTCATCGTCTCTGCGTCTCCCCGTCTCTGCGTGAGATATAAACAAATTCCATCATGCCGCAGCATGATCCCTAATATCGCCGGCTCAACCGCGTGGCTTATTTTCCACCAACTCCGCCACGATCTTTGGCACCTGCACCAGTGGCGAGTATTGCCCGTACCACTGCTCATATTTCCGTCGGCACGCCGGCCGCATGGCCGCCAATTGTGCCGGGTTCGCGGTGGCCTCACGCACAGCTCGCGTAAGGTCTTCCACCTCCCCATTTTTAAACAACCAACCCGTCACCCCCGGCTCCACCAGGTCCAGTGCCGCACCCCCCGCATCGCTCCCAATCACCGGCGTGCCCGCCCCCATCGCCTCGGCCACCACAATCCCGTGCGGTTCATACACCGATGGCAGTACAAATGCCGCCGCCTGTCCAGACAACGCCTTAACCACATCATGTGGCTGCACGCCGACAAAATAAATTCCCGCCCCGTTCAAATCCCCCGCCTGCTGCCGCAGTTCGGCTTCCAGTGGCCCCGTCCCCGCGATAACCCACATCCACCCCTTTTGGGCCAGGCCCAGTTGCCGATACGCGGCAATCATTAAATGTAATCCCTTGGCGGGCACCAATCTTGCAGCGGTGAAAAGCAGCCGACGCCCGCGGGCCGGCTCTGTATCAATCCCGCATTTGGCCAAAAGGGCGATTTGCAGGCTCTCATCCGGTGTAACCGCCGCGGCCACCTCCGACAAGCAAGTGCAGATCAGAGTTTTTTGCGCCGGGGCGCCATAATATTTCCAATATTCCACACCCGATCCATTGGCGCAAAGAAACCGATCAAGCTGGCCAACCATCTTTCGCAGCAAAATCCGTTTCGCGATCCGCTTGGCGGCCTTTTTCAGCGTTCCATCAAATTCGGCGTGCAGGTTGCTGTCCGTCCAGATGGCAGTGGGTATTTGCTGTGCCCGGCCGTGGTTGAAAAGCCAACGTTTAATGCGATAGTCGTACCCACCTACGATTGCCATGTCGAACTTGGCGCCGGCGATGATCTCCTTTGCGTCGGGCCGCATGGCGCGATCCGCCCAGGCAGTTCCCTGCTGCACTTCACCGGCGCCGATAAAAAGATAGTGGGATCGCTCCGGCAGTTTGGTCAACACCGACGCGCCCGGCGGGGGGGAAAAAAATATTCCGATATATTCTGCGGTACCCGTTTGATTGAGCGCATCGAGCATATTGACAAAATAATGATCAGCCTGATTGTGAAACCAGATCACGCGCTTTTTGCCATGCGGCGGCGGTTGCCGCAGATGGTTGATCACGGCAAGTTCGGCCGCTGCAGCGGCAGGTGTTGGCTGGTTCAAGGAAGTTGTCCGCCCAAGAAAAAGTCATGCGTTCCGGGTGCAGAGCATCCTATGGCCGGCGGATAATGTTGCCAACAGTTGCCAATGCGGTGCCGGATAAGTGCCGCACCGGTTAGGTGCCACCGGCGCAGCGGCGGCAGCCCGGTCCGGCGCGGGCCCTGCCCCGACCTAAAAGCGCACCCAGCCGTCCGGGATTAAGTCGCTGTCGCTGCGGCGCCTGTTGAGGAACCAGCGCCTGGGAGCCACCACAATTTTCGCCGACGCCGTTTTCGTCGCCGCGCCGCGGCAGACGAACACAAAAAGGGGAGTGACGCCCCCGGCGCTGGCGTCGCCCAACTGCGCGCCAGCGGGGCTGCCGGGCCTATGCGGTTATCCCGGCGCTCTTTTCAGGCGTCGGCCTTGGCCCCGGAAACCAGCGCCGGGGAAAGTCGCCAAGCCGTACCCGCGCCTTCCGCTAGAAAGCAATTTGTACTTGACGCCCGGCAGCGGGCCGCTATACTCCCTACGTCGCCACGCGGCGACGGAAGAAAAACTAGCGAGCTCCTGCCCCTCGCCGCGGCTGCGCCGCAGGGCGTGTCTGGGTGTGCGGGCGGAAAAAAGAAGGGGGAGGGCGTCTGCATGCGTAGGGTTTCACTCGGGATCGCGATCGCTCTGGCGGCGGCGGCACTTGCATCGCTGTCACCGGCGGTATTTGCCACAGATTATTACGTCAACTCGTCCGCCGGCAGCGACCTCAATGCCGGAACCAGCTCCGCCGCGCCTTGGCAGAGCCTTAATCGCCTCGATTCGGCCAACCTCGCCCCCGGCGACACGGTTTACCTCGCCGACGGAAGCAACTGGTACGGCCAGCGCCTGATCGCCGACGCCTCAGGCACCGCATCCGATCCAATAACCTATACCAACTACGGCACCGGGGCCAACCCGGCGATCTGGGGAAGCGTCCCCTTAAACAACGGCTCATTCCAGGGCGTCGCCGGCGCCTCGGGGACCTATTACGTCCCGGCCGCCGCCATAACCAGCACCTGGCAGCCCGGCGCCGCAGCGCCCTCCGCCGCTGCCCCTGTCCCGGTAACCTCCGTTTTTGAAAATGGCCAGTTCCTTAACAGTGCTTCCCTCGCGTCCGCGTCTCCGCTTGCCTACGTGGAAAACACTGCCGGCAGCTGGTATTACCAAGGCGCTGGAAGTGGTGCGGGCCTTTATGTCAACGCGGGCGCTGCAATCGCCGCCAACTCACCAACGCAGTTCACAGCCACCGTGATTGGCGGCGGCCCAAATCCGTCAGGCGCAGCGGCCGTTTACAGTAACGGCAACAGCCATCTGACCTTTGAAAATCTCACCATCAACCAGACGGCCGCATACAACGCAGGGTACGGCTTTGCCGCCGCCGGGGGTTCCGGCGTCAAACTGCTCAACAGCGTTGTGACCGGTGCCGGCAAGCACGCGGTGGGCGCCATCGACACAACCGGCTTTCTGGCCCAGGGCGACGCCGCGAGCAATTTCATGCCCGGGCAGGGCTACGGCGGCAGCACTGCGTACGTTGCCTATTCGGACCCCAGCGGGGTTAACGACACTTCGAAATGGGTCAACGACTCCGCCAACATGGGCGATAACCCCTATCCGGCGATGTACGACCACTACACCGCCTCCGCGGCGAACCCCACGCCAATTAAATCGGTCATCGTGATAAACATGAACTCAGTCAACGGGTCGATCGGCCTTGGCGTGGCTGCCGGGGGCACGGCCCTCGTCCAAGGCGGAAATGTTGTGAACGCGGCGGTCTTCACAGGCGGAAACACTGTCGTCGACGGCGTTACACTCACCGGCGCGGCCGCCGCGATCGACCTTAGCGGCCCAAACAACGTCGCGGAGAATAATATCGTTGCCGGTGCGTCGCCCAATTGGGAGGCGGGCACGGACGGCGGCATTGTCGACAACGGCCAGGGCGATGTGGTTCGGTACAACACCGTCCGTGTGGTGGCGGCGAACAGCGCCCTGCCATCGCTGACGCCTGGGATCGGCATTGGTCCCCAAAGCGCCGGGGCCGGCATCTACGCGAACATCGTCCAGACCCCGAGCTCTATTCTGTTCGTGCAAGCGTCGCCGACCGCCACTCTGACCGCCAGCATTTTCGAGAATCTTTTTGACGTCGGCCCCGGCAGCACGTACATCGTGTACTGGCCCGAAACCGGCTCCCCCACCGACGCCGCCCCGAGCTCCCAGCTGTTGGCCACCAACATCAGTGGCCCGGCGGATTTTGCGGACATCGCCTCCGGCAACTACGCGCTGGGCCCGGGCTCTGCGGCACTGGCCGTCTTCGATCCCACCACCGACCAGTACGTAATGTACGACATCTACGGCAACATGCGCCCCCTTTCCGCGGACAACCTTGGCGCTATCCAAACCCCGGAGCCAGCGTCGCTCGCGTTGGCGGCTGCCGGGCTGTTTGCGCTCGCCATGGTGCCGCGGCGCAGGCGTGCGCGCCTGCCGAGGCGGTAGCCGGACGCCGGATCAGAAATTCACGCCGTAAAGACGGCGGCGCGAGGCGGCGGCAACGATCGGAAGCAGATCAGCCTTGCCGCGGAAGAATATTTTATTGTTACTGTGCACGCCGCCTGCGGGCGTGAAGGCCCGCCCTATCGGATCTTGGCTGCAAGCGTCAAAGCCCAACCCAGCCAGCTCGCCCGCTACGGTGGCCTCGCCAGCGCCATACCGCCCGCCAGCACCCATCAGCTCGGCAATCGCCATCAGTTTCGGCGAGCGCGGCGCCAGCGGAGTGCCCAGAGGGTCTTTCAGAGACCCAATTAATCGGAACCGATTGCGGACTTACTGACTGGAGTACCATTCGAAAATGGAGTTAAAAAACATGCCGCCCAATTTGCGCCCGTCGACAACATTTGACAACAGCACAGTTTTAGCCCGTACGCCCTGAAATGGCATCCCGGCTCATCCCTTAGCCAATCCAAGCCACGGCTGAACCGGTGAGGCCACCCCCCCATGCTCCCAAAGCTGCTGGAATTCCCGCACGCACCGCTCCCATGTAACCAGCGGCGACCACCGCCGCGCGGCCTCGCGGAACCGCCGCTGCTCCGCCTCGTCGCGGAGGTACGCGTCCATGCGTTCCGCCACGCTGGAAGCCGAGGTCCCCAGGCCAAATCGAAAGCCAGCGTCCACAGGCAGCGTGTCCGCTGGCCCCTCATGGTCAAAACCGGCCACCGGCACGCCAACTCGCAGAAATTCCAGCGTCGATATCCCCAGTGCCTCGCGCTGCGAAAAAAGGCACCCGAGGTCGCATCCCGCCAGGAATTCAGCAAAGCGTGGCGCATCGGTGCGCTTGTCGATAAAGCCCACAAACCTAACCCCCGGCCTGGCCGAGAAATCCCCCGGCGCCCGGCCAGCCGCATGCACGGCCACTTTCCAGCCGCGCCGCGTTAGGTCCGCTTGAACGTCCACCAGCAGCGGTAGCCCCTTGCGCTGCCAGTCTTTCCCCACAAACCCCAACACAAAATCGCGATCGACCCCTGGGCGCCCCTCAAGCCCCGGGAAGCTCCACCCTGGGGGCAGGTCCAAATTGGCGCCCGGCAGGATTGTAAAAACCTTTTCTCTCGGAACGCCGCACTCGTTGACAACCACCTTCGCCGCCCAGCGCGCCATCGTGACCACCCGGTCCGCAGCGGCATAGTTTTCCCTCTCCGCCGCGACCGCGCGAGTCGCCACTTTAGCCGGCAGGTGCAAATCGAGCCCGCGGCCCGTCACCAGCGCAATGAATGGGGCGTCGATGTAATAATTCAGCGTGCCACCGGCGTGTTTGACACTCCGCCCACGCGGAAAATGCTGATTAAAGGTGATGATCTCACCCGCGAGAAGCTCCCGCGGAATCTGCCGCTCCGCCATGTTGAGGAACCAGTCCGAATATTGGAAGCCCCCCCTGCCGCCGCGCAGTATTCCGAAGGCATTCCACACATAGCGCTGCCAAGTGATGCGTGCAAGGTCCAGCCGCCAAGGCGCCGCTGCGAACGCCGCAGCGCCTGCGGCCCGCCAGAAATGGTACGGTATACCGCTCCACGCGTTCACGTCCGAAACGTCCCCCACGGCCGCCACACTGCGGATTTTTCTCACGCTAACTCCCGCTTAACACCGGCGGGGCAATCAATGCGCCCCGGACGCGGCATACCCGATTTTACGCCCCGCGTCAGCGGCACACAAGAAAAGCTGTCGCCGCCTTGCAAGCCGCTTACCCGGTGCGGTAGACTTCCTTCGCCGCCCGGCGAATCGACGCCGCCGTCGCCCCGGCCGTGCCGGCAAACGGTCTCGCCAAGGCGCGGCATTCTTTGGAGCGCTTGGCATGGCCGATGAGGCGAAACCGCTGCGAGTATTTTTCACCTGCAGCGGCGTGGATTGCTATCCACGGGGCTTTGAGTCGTTCTTTCGTGAGGCATTCGACGGCCTTAAGAACACGCCGGGCTTGAAGTGCATATTGCTCAAGGGCGGGGGAGAGCGCAAGCCCGACGAGTTCATCCTGCCCAAACTCTACCGCGACGGGCTCGCGGCCCGGGCCATCGGGCGTGCATTCGGCCGGTCGGGATATTCGGTCGAGCAGGGAACCACCTTTCT
>JAJZGD010000022.1 GCA_021804985.1 Planctomycetota bacterium | reverse complement strand
GCGCGGTATGGTTGCAGAAAGTATTTCGTAGGAATCATGCTGCGGCATGATGTAATTATTTAATATCTCACGCAGGGAAGGGGAGACGCAGAGACGACGCCGCAGCCCCGCGTCATTTAGCCGGCGGCATGGTGCCGCCGTGTTTCATCCGCCCGGAATGATTGTAGCGCCGCGTCATTTAGCCGGCCAGCCTGCTTTACCGCGCCTCGTTGCCCACCGAATCAAATCGGCGTTATGTTTGCCCACACATGCCGAGCGGGTTATCCGCTGGGGATAAAGCAAACCGTATCTCCGACGGAATCAAGCGCTGGACGCGCAACATCAATGGGGCGGAAAAATCATCCTTCGCGATGAGCCCTGCGAAGGGACTGGTGAGTGGAATGACGCAAAAAGCCCCCACACCGTAGGCATTTGGGCGAATGTCCGGTAAAATTCGGCCATAAGGATTGCGGCTCTTTGCCGCAAATGCCGATCGAAACAAAATAGATGGGCACCTGCGGCGTTAACCCTGAAGAGGGCGCTTGCGGCGCCTCAGGAAATTACCATTCGTACTGAATGCTTCCGGGTGGTGATTCAGGGCGATGCCTGGTTACGAAATGTGGGCCGATGAAGGCGAACACTGCGATGGCGACATCATTTAATCTGCGGCGTTATTTGCCGATGCGGCCCGCCTGCAAGGCCGGCGCCATGCTTCGCGCCTGCGGCATCGGCATTGCACTATTGCTCTCAGGAGCGGGCAGCGCTCCAGCTGCCCAGGGCGGAAACGGCGCTGCCAGCCAACCGACGGCCACGCGGGCCGGCAAGGGCAACGCCCGCAATACCGCTGCCCTGACCATGCCAACCGATACGCGCCTCCCCGTTCCACCCGCTCATGAATTAATCCGTGCAACGCGGCAGCTCCAATCGCAGTTCACCGCTGATTACCCCCGCGATAATTTTTATACCGAGCGGGAATTTTATCAGCATCTCTTCCAACACTATGTCGAAAGCGGCCAGGGAGGCAGCAAGCACCCCGTTCTGCGCTATGCCGCCATGATGATGGTGGTCCGGCTTGCGGCGCTCCAGGCATCTTCCGCGACATTATTTATCACGCTCGATGCCATGGGCCAAAACTATCGCGTCAATGAATATCGCATCATGGCCGCGGCGGTTCGCAAAATAATCAATCGGGGAAACATTCCGTACTACACGGCCGACAACCTTGTCCAGACGATTGCCTCGCACACCTCAACCGCCATCAGCCAGGATCATTTTTCGTCCGCGGAGGCCTTGGCCCGCTGCGGTATTACACTCGCTCGTATCACCGGCCAAGCCAATTCACTCCACCAGTTTATGCGAATGCTCAAAACCGCCTCGCGGGCCGCACCGTTCGAAAAAAAATATCACGCCGCCATGAAGAGGCTTGAAAACCATCCCCATGATGCCGTCGCCAATGCCACCGTCGGCCTTTTTTACGCCCTGTTCAGCAATCAGATGAAGCTCGCAAATCGGCACCTGCTTCTCAGCGGTGATCCGAAACTCATTGCCTTGGCAAAAATGGGGGGCCGCGCCCGCCAGGATAGCTGGCAATCTTTGAAACTTGCCTATGCATGGTTGCGGCTTTCCAAGGTTCGAGCGTACCGCGGTTACCGCCGGCCAATTAAGGGCTTCGCTGCAAGGTATGCCTCCAAAGCCCTTGGTTCGCTGGATGCCGACATTGTTGCCGCCCTCCAGGCCGGCCATTATCACCGCGCCCGCAGGCTGCTGCGTGAAGCCGCCGCAGTGGTCAAACACCTCGGCCTAAAAAAGTTTCAGTATCGCGTGACGCAATGGAAGCTCACCGAGCACCAACTCGCCCTGATGCACCATCAATACCACCTCGCCATCTCTTCCATGAACAGCGGCTCCGGCGGGGCGGCGGCGTATCGATCCATCGGTGAATATTTGTGCTTTGCCAGCGGCCGCTGGAAGCAGGGGTTGATGTATCTCAAGCGATCTCCTGCCCATGCCGTGGCTGAGGCGGCGCTCCTTGATCACCAAACCCCCAAAACGGCCGCCGCCGAAAAACGGCTCGGCGACCGGTGGTGGGATATTTCGCAAAGTTATCACGGCCTGGAAAGATACAATATCCGCAGCCGGGCCATTTATTGGTATCACAAAGCGATGGCCGGCCTGCATGGCTCCGCCCGCTCTATCGTGGTGTATCGCGATCTTCGCTTTAAGCGTGAATCGTTTTGATTCCTTAAGTTTTTCCTCCTCATATTCACCTTCTCCGGGGCAGCGCACGCTGTAATTGAGCCGCAAGTCGCAGTCCGTCGCCGATCCGCGGGCCGGTGGCCTCGGCCGCCGCACACAATTGCACGTGTTGACATTTGGCCGGCGCCGTATTACAAGATCGTGTGCTGTTGGGGCCCATAAAAAAAATACGCAAGGAGTTCGCATGTTTACCGATGCCGATTCTCTGAAAATTTCCGCGTCTGCCGACAGGCTGTGCATAAAAAGGCGGTGTGGCGTCGCACATCGGTCGCGGCGGCTCATCTATGCCGTAATGGCGGGCGCGGTCGCCTTCGCGGCGGCCCCATCGGCCCATGCGACCATTTACACGGCGGACAGCGCAGCCACCCTCGCCACGGCAATTGTTGGTGCGAACACTAACTCCGGCAGCACCATCAACATTACTTCGACTATACCGCTGGGCACGTTTGCTCTGCCCGAAATTACGGCCGCGACCACGATCAACGGCGGGAACAATGCCATCACGGGGACCGCGGGCAATCGGATATTTTTTGTAAGCGCCGGCTCCGGCACCGTTGCCATCAATTCGGTCACACTTTTGGGCGGCAATGCCACGGGTGGGACGGGCGGCGCAGGCGTGAATGGTGGGGGTGGCGGCATGGGCGCGGGCGGCGCGATTTATCTCCAATCAGGTTCATTGACGCTAACCGGAGTCAATTTCAGCGGGAATGCAGCCACGGGCGGTAATGGTGGCAGCGGCGGCGGCGCTGGGGGCGGCGGCGGCGGCGGCGTTCAGATTTATGGAAGCGGTACCACCGGCACCCCAATCGCATCGGCAAATGGTGTCAGCGGTTCCAGCACCGCTGGTGGCGCTGGTGGCGGCCCGGGCGGTGGCGCTGGCGGTACCACCGGTAACGGTTCACCCGGTGGCACCCTTTCCGGCGGCGGCGGCAGCAATGGCGGCAATGGCGGCAATGGCGGCTTCGGCGGTGGCGGCGGTGGTGCTGGCGGCAATGGCGGCTTTGGCGGCGGTGGCGCTGGCGGTTTTGGTGCTGGCGGCTTTGGCGGCGGCTCAGGCGCTGGCACATCGGGCGCGAGTGGCGGCGGCGGCCTGGCCGCAGGCGGCGCTATTTTTATTCAGTCCGGCAGCACCCTCACCATCACTTCGGGAACCTTCGCCAACGATTCAGTCACCGGGGGATCGGCGGGATCGGGCGGCTCCAACGGTTTGGCCATCGGCAGCGGCCTTTTCCTCGGCGGCAGCGTTACCTTTGACCCCGCATCCGGCGCCAACATAATCATGGCTGAATCCATCGGCGGCGGCAGTGCCACTGGCGCCGAAGGCGGCGTAACCATCACGGGTGCAGGGGCTGTCACATTTTCCGGTACCAATACCTATACCGGCGGTACCTTCGTTAATGGCGGCAATTTGATTGTCTCCAGTGATGCCAATCTCGGCGCAGCCGGCGAATCGCTCTTCTTAAGCAATGGCGGCAGCCTCACCGCCGGCGGCACCTTTTCCACCTCACGCACCATTAACATCGCGGGCTTGTCGAGTTCGGCGGGTACTATCGACGTTACCGGATCCAACACTCTGACCATCAGCGGCCCGATCACCGGCTCCGGCACGCTTACCATCAATGGCGGCAGTGTATCGGGCACGCTGGCGGTCGCCTCCGCCAGCAGCACTTTTGCCGGCGCCGTTCACCTCGATGGCGGCACGCTTTCAGTCGCCGCCGGCGATGGACTCGGCAGCGGCATGACCTCGACGACCAGCGCAGCCGCCGCCACGGCCATCGCGGGCAGCGATTCCGCCTTTGGCTCCGGCGCGATCAACAACAGCGGCATCCTGGCGACGAGCAATTATGTTGCCGACGGCCCCACACCGGTCAACATCAATGCCTCAAGCCTGACATTAACTTCCACCTCAGCCCTTGATCTCGCCATCTTTGGTCGGCCCGCTTCCAACAATTATGATTCGATCGTACTCGGCAGCGGTGCGGCCACCATCGCAGGAACGCTGAACATCCGCTTCATTAACTTCACACCCACCAGGGGCGATGTTTACACCATTGTCAAAACCACCGGCGCCGTTTCCGGCAGCTTTTCCTCCCTGCAATCCAATAGCGCCCGCGTCACCCTTGGCCAGCTTCTAGCGCCGGGCAGTGGTTACAACCTGATCATTGAGAATGTTTCCACGCAGACACTTTTCAGCACCGCCGGCCTTACCCCCAACCAAGCCAGCCTCGCCAACTATTTAAATGACGCCTCATCCAGCGGCCGGATTCCCAATTCCATGCTTACATCGCTGACTTCACTCAGCTTTTTATCGCAGCCGCAGCTCGCCCCCTATCTCGATGAACTTGGCCCGCAGGCGTATAGTGGTCTTTCAATCCCGGCGATCCAAAACAGCACCTTTACCAGTCTCGCCGTTGATTCGCAGATTAGCAATGCCTTTGAGGGGGGCGGCTTTGATTCCTCCGGTTTGGCGTTGATGAAAACCACTCAGACCGATCCCTTCGCCCTGAGCCTGCAAGCCGCCATGCAAGAGGCCGATCATCAGGCGACCAGTGCCATGACCGAAATGGACAGCCTGACCACGATGCCGGTGCATCGCCCCAAAGGCAACCGGTTTGGCGGCTTCCTGACCGGTGATGTGGCCGTAGATAATGCGCCGCAGGGGGGCTATCCCACTCAGCATTACACAACCGGCGGCCTGATGGCCGGAGTCGACTACAAATTATGCAAACATCTGCTCGTCGGCGCCATGTTTAACTGGGCCTACACCGGCGGAACACTGGATAATCTTGGCAGTCGCGAAACCGCCAACAGCTATTCGCCGGGCTTGTTCGCTGGTTATCAAAAACGCGGTTTATATGTCGATGCCCTGACCAGCTACACCTTTAATGCTTACAAGATTGATCGCAACATTGTGCTGCCGGGCTACAGCGGCACGGCAACCGGCGAACCGGTGAGCAATCAATATGATGCCGCCGCTCTTGCGGGATATTATTACAAGGCATGCCCCGGCTTTCAGATTGGCCCCGCCGCGGGCTTCGGCTATACGCACATGAACATCTCAGGCTTTAATGAAACCGGCAGCGTCTATGATCTGAGCGTGTCGAAACAAAGTGTGGATTCGGTTCGCAGCCTGCTCGGCTTTCAGGCGAAGTACAATTTCGCCCGCAAACTTCTGCCGATGCCGCTGAGCTTGAACTTTGATGCATTCTGGCAGCATGAATTTCTGGGTCGCCAATCGGGCCTGGCTGCCAGCTTCACGCAGATAGGCAACGGCTCATTCCTGTACAACACCCCATCGCCCTCACGCGATTCGGCCATCTTAGGCATCGGTGCCGGCGGATACCTGTGCAAGAATGTCAGCCTGTTCATGAACTATCAAACGCAGATTGGCGATCATCGTCAATTCGCCCAGACGGTCATGGCTGGCTTGGCCGTGAGCTTCTGATACCGGGCCGGTACCGCGAACGCATCAGAAACATGATGAGTGCGGGCGAGACGCCTGCATCACATTCGCGGAATCCGTTGTGGTGCAGGCATCTTGCCTGCATCGGAAACATGATCAATGCAGGCGAGACGCCTGCGTTACATCTTGCCTGCACCACATTACCAATGGCCGAGCGGAGCATGAAATATGGTTGGGGGCTCACGGATGGGTGACCTCCGGCATAATGTGTCACACACCCGCTCGCGCAGCAATTCATTTCGGCATCTTTCTAATCTCTGCAACGGATGCTATCATGAGGCAGATGGCGTGGCTTGGGCTGCCTGCCGCCTTCGGGCGATCGGCCCAAGGTCTTTTCGCGATGGTGTAATTTAAAGGCTTCCACACGCGTCTCGGCGGCTTTGCCCCCGCGACTGCGGGTGCCTCCTGAACCACTGCGACTGATTTTTCGTAACTAAAAAGAGGCTGGATTGTACTTCAGCCCAAGCACATCAAGTGCCGATAATACCGGCGCGGGCGTTTTGCCCCTTGTATAGCGAACGCCATCGCTGCCTTGACCGCGTTCACCGTTGGCCCGGTGCGATGGTTCGCGGGGGCCCTTAAACCGAGCGGAGTATCCATGACCGAATTATCCACCCCCCATACTCATCCGGAACATGATCACGATCATTCCAATCATCAGGGACACAACCACGCTGATGTCGACGGCATCGGCTGTGCATGCGGCCACGACCACGCCGACGGAGATCACACGCATGCGGGCGTTGGCCTTAATTTCCAGCTTACCGTTATTGTGCCCGTAACCGTGGCGATCCTTATTCTCGCCGTTATTTTCTACCAGTTTCCCAACCAGCAGCCACTCGCCCGTGCCTTGGGGTTGATGGCCGCCCTTATTTCCGGCGGTCCCATTATCTGGTCCGCCGTCCGGGGCCTTTCCAAAGGCCAAACCAATGTGAATGAACTGGTCGCGATGAGCATCATCGGCGCCATCGCACTCGGCTGGCTGATTGAGGCCGGCCTCGTGGCACTGATCCTGCAGATCGGGGCGCTTATTGAACAGGTCGCGGCTGAATCAGCCCGTAACGCCGTTCTGGCATTGCAAAACCTCGCGCCGGTTCACGCTCGGGTTCGGCGTGATGGCGTGGATACCGTCATCTCCGCCGACGATCTGCGCGTCGGAGACACTTTGGTGGTACAACCCGGCGAACGCATTGCCGGCGATGGGCTGGTAAGTACCGGCGCCACCAGCGTGGATGAATCCATGGTGACCGGCGAGTCGATCCCCGCTGATAAGGCGGTGGGCTCCCTCGTGCTTGCGGGCACCATTAACCTGACCGGCTCTGCCGAAGTAAAAGTGACGCAGGTTGGTGAACATTCCGCCCTCGGCCACACCATCGCACTGGTGCGCCGGGCGCAACAATATCAGCCGCGAATTATCCGTGCCGCCGACCGCTTTTTTTCGTTCTACACCCCCATTGTGCTGGTTTTTTCCGTCATCGCATTATGGGTTACGCACGCCCCGATGCGCATGGTCACCATGTGGGTGGTTGGCTGCCCGTGCGCCATGCTTTTGGCATCGCCCTTGGCCATCGTGGTGGCGCTCGCCCGTGCCAGCCGCAGCGGTATTCAGATTAAGGCCGGCCCCTTTGTTGAAGCGTCCGTCCATCTTGATACGGTGGTGTTTGATAAAACCGGAACCCTTACCACGGGCAAATTCGTGGTCAGCAGTGTCAGCCCGACGGCAGGGGTTTCGGCGGATGAGTTGCTGTATCTGGCCGCCACGATTGAAAATCGCAGTTCCCACCCGCTGGCCAAGGCCATTGTCGGTTACGCCCGCGACCGTGGAATTGCTGTAACTCAGGCTTCGGATATCAAAATTCTTGAAGGGCTCGGTGTGGAGGCAATGATTGACGGTCATGCCACCCGCGCCGGCTCGATGAAGCTGCTTTCGCCCCAGGCTGCCGAAGCCGTTAAATCACTTGAAACCCAGGAAAGCGAATTACCGCTGGTGCCGGTGTATATCACGCAGGGCGACCGGTTGCTCGGCGCGATCAACCTTACCGATGAAATTCGGCCGGAGGCCCGGCGCACCATCAAACGCCTGCGGAATCTCGGCATCAAGCGGGTCGTGATGATGACCGGCGACCGACGCGTAACGGCGCAAATGGTGGGCCGCGCCGTCGGTTGTGATGATGTATATGCCGAGCTCATGCCGAGCCAGAAGGAAGAATTGGTTCGCCAGCTCCAGCGCGGCGATCATGGCGTCGCAATGGTTGGTGACGGCATCAACGACGCGCCTTCCCTGACGGTGGCAACCGTCGGCATCGCCATGGGCATTCACGGAACTGATGCCGCCATCGAGGCAGCCGACGCCATTTTGCTCAAGGATGATCTCACCCGTATTCCGCTGCTGATCTATCTGGCCCGGCAAACCCGCGTCGCCATTTATCAGAATCTCGCCTTCGCGTTGGCGTTTGCCGGCGCCGCCGAAGTGGCCGCCGCGTTTGGCCTTTTTGATCCCGTGGTCGCTGCGCTGGTGCACATCATGGCGGTCGTGGTGATCGCGGTAAATTCCGTGCGATTGGCGGGCGATGTCGGCGTTAATCGCAAGCCGATGCCATCGGCGGATCCGGAAGATGATATGTCGATGCCCGCTCCCGGCGTAATGCCCGGCGCGGTGCCCGCGCTTCAGGCGGTTTAGGCGCCTGTGCTGCCGCCGGCCGATTTAAATCGGCCTGAGTTGCCGGCTCGCGTCCAGAGCGGGCAACGCGGCCAACGCAGATAGTTTTGTCTGGCGGCAAATTAAATGGACTGATTTGGACGGAATCCTGAACACTGCATGAAGGCATGGATGTCTTATTTTTATGTTCATATGTTGTCTTTTCAACCACTCCGAATCTCGCGCCATTTCGGGGCGGATGAATGCCCCGGTCCAATGACGCGAACCGCCGGCTGGTAACTGTAATCTTGAGGATTGATCTTAAGTGAAACGAGCTGAATTAGTCGCCCTGTGGGTCGCCATCGGCCTGCTTATTATCACGGCAATTCTCGGCATTGCAGTGTTTCAATACGAAACCATCTGCTTCTGGGCCGCAGCGTTGGCGGCCGCAGGCCAAACGCTTCTGGCGTTTCTGGCCTGGTGGGGGCTTAAACTTGCCCGCCAGCAGCGGGCGATGGTTGATGAGGTAACCACTAAAAGCAAATTTACTCCGCTGGCACCTCTCGGCTCCTTCTACATGAGCTACGCCGACGACACCGCACCCGTGCAGGCCCCCGTGCCGGAAGTTGAACCCGAGGATATCACCAGCCTCGACACCGGCTTTCAGCGTGTGATCATCGGCCTGTGCGCCCTGGCGTTTTTTGCTCTGGCCGCAATTATTGGCTACATGGTGTGGCGCGATTTTTCAGCCGTGCTGCCCGGCAAGCCCATCATCATCTCGCCCCATCTTATTGATCCCGGTGCGGTCGTCGCGGCCGTATTTACATTTCTCGCCTATCTGCTCATGGCCTCTTTTTCGCGCGTGGATCGCCGCACCGAAGGTTGCGGTGAGGCGGCCAACGGGCTGGTTATTCTCGGTATTCCCGGCGCTGCGGCGCTGCTCGTAGGCATTATCGCCGGCTGGGCTGACACGCCTTACGCCACGCAAAGTGCTGCCATCTTCATCGCCATTGTGCTCGCACTTCAGGGGCTGGAACTGCTGGTTAATTCCCTGCGGTCTATGGGCTCCATTGATGAACTCGAGCAGACGGGCGTCGACCTTCAGCAGATGCCGCTGATCCCCATGATCTCAAGTGGCTGGATCATCGGCCTGCGCGTTTTGATGGCCGAAAGCGTCGGCATGACCCGCCACGGCGCCTCGGCCCCCGGCATCATGGCCCGCCTTCTGCCCCGCGTGCTTTTGGCCGGGGTCATCCTGCTTTTGGTCTTGAGCACCTTTCGCGTGGTGCCGACCGGCGATGTGGGCATTCGCGAGCATCTCGGCGTTACCACTGCGAGCGATCTCGCCCATCCGCTGCCGTCGGGTCTCCATGTGATGTGGCCGTGGCCCATCGACCAGCTTTCGCTCGTCCCCACCGAAAAAATTCACTCGGTGGTGGTGGGAACCGAGGTGGCTCGAAAAACCAATCTTGGGCAGAGCGCCTTTTCCTTCTGGTCATCGCATGCGTCCAAGCCGGGGCATGAATTTCTCACCGGTGATGTCAATAACGGCAATTCGCCATCGTATATTTTTGTGCATGTGCAGACGGCCACCGCATCCCCGGCAGAGCGGGTACGCATATCCGCGGCGTCGCAATTGCTCGATGGTTTTGTAGCGGCGTGGTGGCGGGTAAAAGACCCAGGCTTGTTTTTTAATAACGTATCGAGCAGCAAGATTATTGAATATGGGGGCTCGGCGGGGTTGGGCAGTACGCCCCACCTGCGTCCGATGGATGAAGTGCTAATCCACCAAATTTTGCTCGAGGCTATTTCACGCGTATTTGCCCGGCATTCGCTTCATCAAATACTTGAATCCGAGACGCCGACGGTGATCTTGCAAATCAAGGCATACATGCAGAAGCGGCTGGATGAAATGAAATCCGGTATTGAAATTGTGGATGTGGACATCAAAGACCTCCATCCGCCCAAAGGGATCGGCGGGTACCGCAGTCCGCGAACCGGCAAATTGATTCCGGGGCCGGCGCAGGCATTTGAAGAAGTGGTTAGTGCCCGAGAGCACAAACACTCCATGATCCAGGCCGCAAAAATGATCGCCTTTGACGATACGCAGAACGCTTTGGGCATCGCACAGGCATTGGTGTCTGAGGCCCAGGCTCACGCGGCCACCGTGGTCAATGGCGAAAAAGGGAGCGCGGCGGCTCTGCTCGCCCAGTCGGGCGCCTTTGCCAAAGCGGGCAGCTCCGCTCGCACATGGCAGTTTTACAAAGTGCTCGCATCTGTTTTTCCCCGGATCAGCAAAGTGGTGCTTGGGCCCGGCGTCACGCCGCCGCGCATCTGGCAGCTTGGCCACACGCACGCGCAGATTTCCATCGCTCCCCCCACAGCGCCCGGAGATGTGAATTCCGGCCTCAATGCACCGAATATGGCGGGGGGCCCAGGGCAGGAACCGGGGCAGGCGCCGGGCCAGCCATAGCGTTTTGGAACCGCAATATTTACCCGATTGCCGTCTGTGGATGGCAACCTTCATGAAAGAGGCTCATCGATATGCGTAGATTAACCATCGCAATTATCCTCCTCGCCGTCGTGGCGATCATCGCCATCGACCTGTGCACCTTTGTGGCCAAGCCCTATCAAAAGGTGCTGCTGAGCCGCTTTGGAAAAATTATTACAAAACCCACCCGCATTTGTTACAACTGGTACCTGTGCTGGCCGACCGACCGGGTCATCCGTCTCGATATGCGCCTGCATCTTTACCAAAGCAACAACCGCGAAGTGACCACCTCGGATGGCGAGCCAATTACCATGCGTACCTTTGCCCTTTGGCGCATACTCAACCCGAGGCTTTACTACGAAAAATTGCCCGGTGGCACCATCGAAGTCCAGAATTACCTGGACCAGAAGATTGAAGGTGCCGTTTTAACCACGATGGGCCAATACAAACTCAGCGCCATGTTCAATGTGGATCGCAAAAAGCTTCAAATGCATGCCGCCGAACGCGCCATCCGACATAAAGTCAACGCGAAAATGAAGCTGCTGGGCATTTACATCGCGGCCTTGGGCTTTTCCCGCATGACGTTTCCTCCCACCGTCGCAGTGGCCGTCTATAACCACATGAGCTCCGAACGCGAAAAAATCGCCCACCGCTATCTCAGCGAAGGTGAAAGTCAGGCCACCAGTATTCTGGCCGCAGGCGAGGCCAAAGCCACCGAAATTCGCAGCGAGGCCGAAAAGACCGCCACCGAAATCCGTGGCAATGCCGATGCCCAGGCCTACAGCATTATCGGAAATGCCCAAACCACTCCCCAGGCACGGCGCTTCTACCGCTTCTATAAATCTCTCGAATTGTTTAAAAAATCGATGGGCGACAGCACCTATTGGATACTTTCCGCCCATAATCCGGTGGTATCACCGCTGTTCCACCAGCTGCAGGTCGTCGATCACCCCGCAGCGCCGGCCGCTAAGCGTAAATAAATTTCCGTATTATTTGGAATCACGAAGCTATGACAGAACTTCAGGAACCGACACTAACTCCATCCGCCAGCCGCTCTCTGCCGGTGGTCGCTGCCCCGCAAGGCCCCCCGGCAAACAACAAGTGGCTCTCGGCCCAGTACACGCTGCTTTATTTTCTCGCGGGCGTTTTCATCGTCTGGATACTCAGCGGCTTTTATCAGGTGGGCGCCGGCGATGTCGGCGTTACCGAGCGGCTCGGACAGTATTTAACATTGCCCAATGGCCAGCCCGAATTTTCGGCCCCCGGCCCCCACTACCATTTGCCTTGGCCCATTGATCAAGTGCACATCGTGCCCCTCGGACGCGAGCACCTGCTGGAAGTGGATGATTTTGATACGTCTCCGACGGCCTATGCTCAACTGAAGAAAAAGTTCATGCGTCAGGGAATCGCCCGCCGCGTTGTTGATGCCATTTTCAATCCTTATCTGATTACCGGCGATAAAAACATTCTTCATGCGAAAATTTCCGTGGAATACGAAATCTCCAATCCCATGCAATATCTGCTTGCCATCTATCAGCCGGCGAATCAGCCGCACGGAACGGCGCGCGATGCAGCTTTGCGCATGCTTGCCAGCCACGAGTTGATCAGTCAACTCGCGCACGATACGGTAAATCAGGCGCTGTACAACCATCTGGCGGTACAGAATGAACTCTCCAACAGCAAATCCTCCTCCAGCCTTCAGTCTTCCGCCAGCGCCATTAAAATGGGCATTTCAGTCAAACGCGTCCAGCTTGAATTCGTTCAGTGGCCAAGAGCCGTAAACACCGCATTTACCGCCGTACTCAGCGACCGCCAGCGCCAAGCGCTTGAAGTGCAGGACGCCCTGCGGCGGGCAGATACCGCCGTGACCGAAGCCCAGGGGCAGGCCCAGGCCATTAAGCAGGCTGCAAACGCCGCCGCCGCCCGAACCGTCAATCAGGCCACCGGCGAGGCCCAGAAGTTCGGCAATGTCTACACCCAGTATCGACGCCATCCGCGCGTGATTACCCTGAAGCTTATTGCCGATGCCCTCGGCAGCGTGATGCACAATGCACGCCGTGTATTTTTTGTGCAGCCGGGCCAGCGTATGCTCTTGTCGCTGCCGCCGCCGCCGAAAAAGGCCTTCGCCGTCGCTACGCACCAATAATTGGTTGTCCGGCGCCCGCCACCGGCGGTCGGCCAATGGATGAATCTCTAGGAGTGTCTGTCTTATGGTTGCACCCGGCCTTGCCATCCAAACCCGGCAACTCACCAAAATTTATCCCGGCTTCTGGAAAAGTCAGCAGGTTGCCGCCCTTACCGAGCTGAATCTCTCCGTGGAGCGCAGCCAGATATTTGGCCTTCTTGGCCCCAATGGCAGCGGAAAAACCACCACCATCAAACTGCTCCTCGGCCTTATCAACCCCACCGGTGGCGATGCGCTGGTCATGGGTAAACCCGCCGGTGATCAAGAGACCCGCCGCGTTCTCGGCTATCTGCCCGAAGAAAGCTATCTCTACCGGTTCCTTAACGCCCGCCAAACGCTCGATTTTTATGCGCGGCTGTTTAATATGAATCGCGCCGAGCGCCGCCGAGCCGTCGAATATTATCTCGATTTTGTCGGCCTTGATCCGGCCGTGCGCTCCCGCCGTATCGGCACTTATTCCAAAGGACAGGCACGCCGCGTGGCATTGGCCCAGGCCCTTTTGAATAATCCCGATCTGGTCATTATGGATGAACCCACCTCGGGTCTCGACCCCGTCGGTATGCTCGAAATTAAAAATATGATCCTTCGCCTCAAAGAGGCCGGAAAGACCGTCCTCCTTTCCAGCCACCAATTGGCCGATGTGGAAGATGTATGCGATCGGCTCGTCATTTTGTACCGCGGCAAGGTTGAGATTCAGGGTACGCTCAATGACCTGCTCGAAGTTAAAGATACCTTTCAATTTGAAGCCCGCGGTGTTACGCCTGAAATACAAGCACAAATCATTGAACTGGCAAACAAAACCGGCCTTACCGAGGTTCGCACCGGCAGACCCCGCGTGCGATTGGAAGATATCTTTAAAAATCTTGTGGATTCCAAACGCAAAATAGAACGCCGCTGACGGCTCAACGGAGTGCGCATGCACCATTCGATCCATTACATGTCCATCGTCGCCGACGCCATTCTCGTGCTGGTTTTCGTGGCGTTTATTCTCCTGGCGTATCGCGATATTGCCCGCTTCGGATCGGGTATCAGCCGCGCCTGGGCGGTGGGGCGCACCACGCTCATTGAGGCGTGGCACAACCGCATGTGGGCCATCCCCCTGATCTGGCTGGTGATCTGCCTGATACTCGCCTTTTCCATCGTGCGCGGTTACACCCCCGGCAGCGAAGTTCGCGTTTACATGACCATCTTTATCCGAGCGCAGGAAGTGATTCTGCTGCTTTATCTCGGCATTCTCGCCTGCCTGGCGCTGCCCCGCGAAAGGGAACGCAAAACGCTGATCACCACGGGCTCCAAACCCCTGACACGATTGGAACTGCTGCTCGGCAAGATCATGGGGCTTGGTGCCGCCGGCCTCATCATGCTTCTCGTGATGATGCTCTTCACCTGGGCGTTCATGAAAGTGGTCGACAGCCGCATCCGCACCGATGCCATGACGGTCTATAAAACCGAGAAGAAAAATTACAATTCCCTTGTCCGCCGCGTGCCACCTGATTCGGGCGTGCTATATACGGCCCGCCACGGCGTTTTGCAGGCGCAAAATTTTATCACCGGCAAGCTGCGCATCGCCGGTCTCATCTCTTATGCCCACAATCCACCCGAGCGCTTTATTAAGGGCGGCAGCACCGAAACGGTCTATTTTGAGTTCCCCCCCATCCCCGCCAAGCTGACGTATCAGCCCGATTTCATGTTTCGCTTCGGCCTGCTGCCAAAGGGCCATCCCGCCAAACTGCAAATCACCGCCATTCAACGCGATAACCCCATGGTTACCGAAGAAGCCACCGTGCCGCTCAACGCCGGCGGCGAGGCAGCCTGGACGCCCAAGCATCCCGAGCGATTCTTTGGCTATGTCGATCCAACATCCGGCAAATATTACAATCCCGGCCCAGTGGTGCTTAAGGTCACCTGCCCGGTATTCCAGGTGTATCTTCAAGTGGGAGATGGTCATCACGTCGGCGAAACCAGTTGTCTGGTCTCCGGTATAAATTCTCATATGGTCGCCAACCACAGGGATTACATACTCCCCAAACCCGACCCCGTCATCACCGGCTTTAAATCCAATGGCTGGCAGGAAATCACAGGGCCTGGGAAAACCGGCCGCACGCCGCCGGAAGTTGCCTCCTGGGAGTTTAAACATCTTAATCCGCTGGATATTCCCACATATAAGGGGAGCGATTTTACCGTCCATCTGCTTTGCGGCGTATCCAAGCAGACCAATGAGGCAATTCCAACATGGGCCGCACTGATCGCTTACAGTTCAGATGACCCCGCCCACCCCGTACGGCTGCTGCGCCTGCATATCAACGAAAAACGCATCACCACTGTTCATCTGCCCCGCTCGCTGCTTGACGGCAGCCCCCTGATTATTAATCTCAGCAGCACCATCCACGGGCATTGGCTCAAAATACGCACCGATAGTGTTCGCATCATGCAGCGACCCTCCACATTCATTGCCAATCTTTTCAAAACCGAACTCATCGTCTTCTGCGAGGTAATCCTACTCGTGACGATCGGCGTGGTGGCGGGAACCGTGCTCGGTTGGCCCGTCGCCCTTCTGACCACCATGGTTTGCTATATCCTCGGCAACCTTTTTGTCTTCGTAAGCCAATTGGCCAAAGCCAACGGCTTTGAACTGCTCAACATCGTTGAGCAGCACCGCCTCCAGGGCGTCTGGTACTACCAGCTCGGCTCATTTATTGATGGCGTGATGGTGCATGTGCTGGAAATTTTCGTCTATCTGCTGCCCAACTTTACCCGCTTTTCTCCGCTCCCATATATCACCCATTCCCGCAATATGCCCTGGCTTTTCCTCGCCGAAAATATCTTTTCGGCATTGATCTCCATGCTGCCCGCCATCGCATTTGGCTATATTCTGCTGCGCCGAAGGGAACTCGTTTAATGCCTGACCTCAAGCCCGATCCCGTCAACACGCCCCGCGCACCCGATACCAATTTGCGCGCGCGTATGCGCAGCGAAGTGCGGCGCGACCAGGTGATCTGTCTCGCGATTGCCGCCGTCCTGCTCCTCGCCATTTTTGCCCTCCAGCCGCTGCTCCAGGCACGCCGATCCCATTTGGTGCAATCCAGCGATAAAAGCATCGGACAACTTCTGCTCACCTTCCCTCGGCTCGCCCTCGGCGGCTTTCGCGGCGTTCTGGCGATGGCCCTTTGGGAAAATGCCGAGCACGACAAAAATGCCCAGAAGTGGCGCCCACTCGAAACCGATTACAACGCCATCGCAGCACTGGAACCCTATTTCGGCACCGATTACATATTTAATGCCTGGAATATGTCGTACAACCTCTCCGCGCAATATCACGGCCTCGATACCAAATACAAATGGGTACTCGACGGCCTCGTTTATCTATACAAAGGGGAGCACTATGTTCCCGATAACTCCAACATGATCATCAATGAAGCCAACGACTTCTTCCTCAAACTCGGCACCAGCTTCGAGCGCAAATATTATTGCGCACGCTGGCGCTACGACATCGCCCATCTTTACCGCTACAAACCCGGCGAAAAGGGGAAACAGTTCGGCACCCTCCCCGAAGTTTATTTCATCGTGCATCAGCCCGAATTCAATTGCACCCTTCTCAAACCGCTCAGCGGCCACGGCCCCATCGGCCATGGCGTGCGCGTCGGAAAAATTCATTATCGCTATGGCCTGAGCGTATTTTATTTTGCCTGGGTCGAATACGGCCGCGCCATGAGCCAGCCCAAGTTGCCCTCAGACTCCGGCATTGAAGTTCTCGATTCATGGCAGCCCATGGCCCTGCGGCTCTGGTGCCGCGATGATATCTACTACGCCCAGCGGCTGACCAATCGCATTTTCAATGAGCCGCCGGCCAGGATGCTCCGCCGTTTTCCCGCACGCGTCCGCAACATTCTGGATTGCTACCGCAATGTCGCCATCAATGGCCCCCGCGATGTTCGCGAATGGCATGCCTATCTGCAGAAATTTCCGGATCAATACAACGTCCATCATTCCCATCTGCTGGAAACTCGATACTTTATGGCCTTGGCCAAAGCGGAAAGCGCGATGTTCCAGGGATTGGTCGCGTGGCAAAACAATGGCCGGAAATTCCGCCTCGGCGATGCCGCAGATCAGCATTTGCTTGCCGCGATCGCGCTCTACAAACAGGCCATGGTCGCCTATCACACCTATCTGCATGAAGCCTACCCGCGCACCGCAGGCTTTCCCAAAGGGATGGGGCGCAATGGCCAGATGAGATTTATGCATGCCATGGAGGCGCGCATTGCCGGCATCGAAAGCTTTCGGCTTACCGCCCAAACCGGCCAGCCCAATCTCACCTTCTTAGATCCCGTAACCCTTTCCGACAGCGATTGACCCGCAAGGCCGGGATCGCGCCGCGCATGGTCGTCATCGGCTCGTAATTATGCGCTCGAAGAGCATTTCCGCCGCGCCGTGCGACGCCATATTCGCACCAATACCACGCCCCCCGCCTATCCGCGCCATTTGCCGTCGTCGCTGTCGTACGCGTCCACGCGCTCCGTGCCGTTCACATCACACCGCTCAATCGAAATGGCTTTGCCTGTTTGCTCATCCAGTTCCGCAATAACGCCGCACATACGCGGGTTGCCGCTCGCAACATCAAAAAAGGCATGCATGCCGGTGATTAAATGCTTTAGCACCACATCTTTCCGTCGCCCCAGAACGCTGTCATAAGGCCCCGTCATCCCCAGATCCGAAACATACGCCGTTCCCCCCGGCAGTATGCGTACATCCGCCGTGGGCGTATGAGTGTGGGTGCCACAATTCAGGCTTACCCGCCCATCGAGATGCCATCCCATCGCAATTTTCTCGCTGCTCACTTCCGCATGAAAATCCACGATGCGAAGTTTGATGTCGCGCGGCAGCTCCGCCAATATTCGATCAATGGCGTGAAACGGGCTGTCCAATTGCGGGCTCATATGCGTGCGCCCCATGATCTGAATCACCGCGATCTCAATGCCGCCCAACGTTTTGATGATGGTAAAACCGCGCCCAATCGCCTCGGGTGGAAAATTGGCGGGCCGAATCAGGCGATCGGAAGATTCCAGCAGTGGCAGGATTTCACGCTTCCGATAGGTGTGATCCCCGAGCGTGCATACATCCACACCGCAGCGGCGGATTTTCTCAAACAGTGGGGGGGTCAGCCCAGAGCCGGCCGCCGCATTTTCAGCATTGGCCACCACCAGATCAATCTGCCGCTGCTTTACCACTTCACCAAGCCGCTCGGCAACCACGTGCCGCCCCGGCTTGCCTACGATATCGCCAATACAAAAAACCCTGATGGCCATCGATCCCGACTTTACTGAAGCGCCAAACTCTTTGCGAGTCTACCGGTGAGAGGCGTCCCGTCAAGGTTGCAGCTTTTTGCACTGCCGTCTCGCGCTTCCCGCCGCCCGCCGGCGCCGCGTCGCCGCCCCGCGCCCACCGTCGCATCGCGGCTTTCGCCACTGCGGAAAAGCGGCCCGCTGCTAACAGCCGCCACCGCCAGCCGCTGCTACGCCGATAGTTTGGTCTCTACCGCATCGCCCGAATAATGCACGACCGCATCCGGCTCGCAAGGCTCCGTGCCCGCACCCTTTCCACCGGCTACCACCACCACGTTGAATGTGCGGTGGTGCAGCATGCCTACAAACGTGCCATGCCGATGCCCGATAGACAGGCTGTGCGAGTGGTCATCCCACGCCATTTCAATCGTGGCATAGGCGCCCTTCTCGTAGTTGTACGTATCACCCTGGTCTTCATACAAAAGGAATTTGCCGTCGGCACCGGGATATATGCGAATCTCAATTGGGTCGGCGGGTTCCAACGCATTTTGCACCACCGGCCCCATCGGTACGATGGAACCAGCACGCACCGCAATCGGCATGGAATCAATGGGGGCCGCGGCTTTAATATGCCGTCCGCCCACCATTTTTTCACCCGTCCAGAAATCATACCATTGCGTGCCCGCCGGCAGATAAACGTCGCGCGTAGTGGCCCCCGCCTCCACCACGGGGCTTGCCATAAACGCCGGCCCAAACATGAATTGATCGCCGATGTCCGCAGCTTTTTCATCCGTTCGGAAATCCATCACCAGGCCGCGCATCAGCGTGTAATGATCGCTGGTTTGCTTCCACGCCACACTGTAAATGTATGGCATAAGGCGATAGCGCAGTCGGTCAAATTTTTCCAGAATGGGCATAAACTTCGGCCCGAAGCGCCACATTTCCTTCGGATAATTGGCCCCGTGCACGCGGAACATCGGGCAGAACGTGCTGAACTGAAACCACCGGGTAAACAGTTCGGCATACGCCGGGTCGCTCGGCGGCTTGGTGATGGCGTAGCCGCCGGTGTCGGTCGTCCAGAATGGAATTCCGCTGAGGCAAAAATTAATCCCCGCTGCGATCTGAATTTTAAAAACTTCCCACGTGCCTTGCACATCACCCGACCAGGTGAAAGCGCTGTTGCGCTGCTGCCCCGCCCACGCCGAACGCGTCAGAATCATCACGCGTTTGGATGAACTCACCGACCGCTGCCCCTGATACACCGCCATGGTATGCATTAACGGATATGCGTTATAAACAAACGCGCCATATCCCATGTGGGTTTTAACCGATGCAAATTGGCCCCAATCGCCGCCGAGCTCCGGTTCCGATGCATCGAGCCACCACGCGTCGGTCCCCAGCGTGAACAGGTCTTTATTCAGGCAATGCCAATAAAGCTTGCGGCCCAGCGGATTAAACGGGTCGTAATAAGATGTCAGCGGATTGTAAATCGGGTTGTTTCCGCCCGTAAATGGATACAGCACGCCGGCATCTTTCAGCAATTTATAATTGGATGATCCCGCCGCAAATTTTGCCCAGACCGAAATCATAAAATGAAGTTTTTCCCGGTGCAGGCTTTCCACCATGTCGCGCGGATCCGGATAACGCGTGAAATCAAATTGGTTGGAGCCCCATGGATGCGGGTACCAGTAGAACCAGTCCTGCACCACGCCATCAATAGGTATATGCATGGAGCGATACGTTCCTGCCACGCCCAGTATCTGCGCCTGCGTTTTATACCGGTTTTTGCACTGCCAGAAACCCCACACCCATTTGCCCATCATCGGTGCAGCGCCGGTCAGCTTGCGGTACCCCCCGATCACCGAATCAATTTCCGGCCCATACATCACGTAATAATCGATGCACGCCCCCACATGCGATTTCCACGACAGCACATCCGATTTCGCCCCGCCCGCCTGCACATCCGTAATCGCCGGATTATCCCAGAATATGCCGTAACCTCGGCTGGATACCATCACCGGAATGGCCACGTGCATGTTCCGCTGTTCCAAATGCACCGATTTGCCCCGGTAATTCATCACGCCCTGTTGATGTTGCCCCAATCCGTAGATGGCTTCATTTTTCTCCAGTAAAAAGTCTTGCCCCACCTTCCACGTCGATACACCCTTGAACACATAAGGCGTCAGCGTTTTGCCCCCATGCGGCGTTTCCGCCAGAATCATTCCCCCGCCCGCCTCCAAAAATGTCACCGCTCCGGTGCTTTTGCTCACATGCGCTTCCATGGCCGCCGTACTTACCACAACCGCGGCCGCGGTTTCATGCATTTTCCAACCCGCCGTCAGCGGTTTGGCAATCACCGCCAGGCTCTGATGCACGGGCGTCGCCGAACCAGCGCCGCAAATGATGCGTATCACCCGCGGGTCGTATACCTCGATTTTCATCTTGCCGGTCTGCAAAGTCAGCACAACGCCGTCCGCCTGCTTTTCGGCCGCCGATACCGGGTTGGCTCCGCCGGAAAGCCCCGCTGCTTCCGCGGCGGCTCGCGCCGTCAGGCTGCCGGCCGCTTCGGCGATTGCCGTCGTCGCCGCCAACGTTCCAGCTGTGGTTTTAAGAAAGCTCCGCCGACTGGTGTTTTCCATATAAGGTGCTCCATGATGAAGATGAATAAAAAATGTGCCCGTCAGGCAACGTCGCCAAAAATGATGCCCCGGCCGCCGGTGCCAACGTAAACCCGCCCAAAAATTCGCGGGTCGCCGATGATGGTTTTGATGGCAAAAAATTGGTGTTCGAAATCGTTGATGCGGCTCCATGTGCGGCCGCCGTTGATCGATCGATAAAAGCCGTAAACGCCGCCGATTTTTCCCACCATATAAATGGCGGGGTAATCTTCGCCGGCGGCGCTTTTCCCAAAGCCGATGCGTTCGGCCGATTCGGGCTCGAAAGACCGCACCACCCGCCCGCGCCGCGCATCGATACCGTAAACGCCGTGGGGGCTCGCCAGCCAAAGCTCACCCTCGCACCCCGGTGCGCAACGCACTTCCGTCTTCCCCCGCGGCAGCCCCGATAGCATGACCGAAAAGCTTGCGCCCCCGTTGCCGCTTCCCAAAAGTTTGCCCTGATACGGGTCAAAAGCGTAAAACACGCGTGAATTCACCTGGTCGGCTCGCACCTGCAGCCCTCGGCCAATGCCCCGGCTCGCCTGCCATGATCGGCCCCCATTATGCGTGAACGACACGGGCCGATCCGGTGCATTCCAAGATCCGCTCGATGGCACCCACAGCACCGCCGATCCGATGCAGTTAACCTCCGCCTGTCCATACTGAGCACCCCACGGCTGATTGGGGAAAAAATTCCAACGCCGCCCCCCGGTTGTGCTGTAAGCAATATTCACCCGCTGACCGCCAAATGTCCGCACGACAAATTCCGGCCGCAGCGCCGCCACAGATATAGATGTGTTACTGCCGCACGCATGCTCATAGGCACCATTGGTTGGTGATTCCCGCAGATTATCATGGCGAAAGCCGGCAATATCGCCCATGACGCTAAGTAGATGGGCACCGGCTCGCGGGCTGGCTAAATCATTGATCACCGTTTCTTCAAATCCGTTACAGTAAAACGACCATTCAGTCGTGCCGCCGGTGTCAATATCTTCCAGATTGTTGCAGCGGAAAATGCCCCACCCGGTGGTGTACCAGACTCGGCTGGAATTCAGCGGGTCAATCTGCACCGACCCCATCCAGTTTGTGACATTCGGCTTGATCCGATGAAATTCCAGCCACGGCGCACTTGATACATCCCAAACCCCGCCACTTTCCTGCGAAATGCCCGTCCAATGTTCGCCGCCATCGGTCGATCGAAAAAGAATGTCCCCCGCATCCCAGCGGCAAAAGGTGCCGGCCACCACGGTGCCGGGATGCCGCAAATCCACCGCCACGCACCCATAACCAAAGGGCATATGGTCGGCCCTGGGGGCAAGTGGTGTAATATTGCGCCACTCTCCGGTGCGCGTGTGATATTTCCAAACCGCCCCGTCGGTCATGGAATTGGGCCCCGGCTGCTTGCCATAACTTATATACATCCATCCATCAGCTCCGATGGCCGCATGATTGGGCCGGAAGCCTTTGGGCTGCCCCGCAATCGGATGCCACGTGACCCCCGCATCGGTGCTGCGGAACATATTGGCGTCCGGGCGCGAAACGCCAGCGTAAATCACCGGTGTTGGCCTGCCCATATGACTGCCTTGGCGATCAAAAATCACAAAAACCGTTCCGACCCCCTCCGTCCCATTCGGAATGTCAAAACTTTCCACCCGTTTCCACGTGACCGAGGCATATTCGCTTTTCCACAGTCCCGCCAGGCGGCTGCCGAAAAAAAGCGTGTCGGGATGGTTGGGGTCGACCACCAGGCGTTCGCCATTAAAGCGGCCCGCCTCGTTGCCACCGCACTTAAATGGCATCGGCGTTCCGATGAATGTTTTCCCCTGATCATGCGATCTTAGCATCACGGCATTGGCGGCCCATTGATTGGTATACATGCCTGCCGCAATGTAAACGCGCTCGGGGTGATGCAGATCAACCGCCAGGCTCTCAATGCCCGAAAGGGGCCAATCGGGCCCGCCGACCCAATCGGTGATCGGTATCCAGCGGTTGGCCTGGTCATCAAGCCGGTACGCCCCGCCGACATCGCAGCGGGCATACACAATCGGATGGGTAGGATGGGTGATTATGCCCGTGACAAATCCGCCGCCGCCGATACGCACATTCTGCCAGCGATATTTTACCTGCGAGCGGCCTTCGCCCGGAAAATAACCTCCCCCCTCCGCCATGCGCGCCGCCGCACGGTGGGACTTGGCGACCAACCCCGCAGCGGCGATTGCCCCCGCCGTTGCCATCACAAAGCGCCGACGTGAATGTGCTCCCGCAGATTTTGGTGCCGGCGATTCGTCCGCTGTTGGCTCACTGCCGCTCGGGATTAGGGAAGAAAAATTGTCTGTTTGACCATCCATCGCCATAACTACAAATCCTGTAATGCAAAACTTTAAGCCCAGGGTTCTGATTAACCGTTTGATTCAGAACCCAAATTCGAACCCATTTGTATCGCCGTAACCGGCCGCCGAACGACCTTTCCCGGCCCAACACCGCGGCCACTGCCGCGTTTATTGCCACACTGCCGCCGGCGGTCATTGATGCCTCCACTGCAAGTCATGGCATGGGGCCAATGGGGACAAGAACCCCACACGGATAACGTCAGCACGGCGGGGTTGTTGCCTTGAAGCCGAAAAATTATAAACATTATAAATTTATCTACCATGTTCGCAGCGTGCCCTACAAAGAGGCTCCAGACATTCTCCGTGAGGCTCACGCACGCGCGAAAAAATAAAAAAGCCCGGGGTGGTCAATCTGACCATCCCCCGGGCTAAAAAGTTTTTGACCTGCTCAGGCCATTCGATAAACGCGGCCGGTGTTGGCCGAGCCCACCGGGTGTGAAGTGGGAACCTCACCGTCACCGGCCGCCGTTTTATCAAAGGCCGAGCCTTAAAAGCCAATCAAGCAAAAATCCGCTTGCGGCCAAGCAGCAGCAACCCGGCAGCGCCCGCGCCAAGCAAACCTAGCGAAGCCGGTTCAGGGGTGCTGTAGGTCAGCGAGATATTAGAAATATCCACCGACGAGCCAGCGGGTGCAACCCCATCAAATATAAGTCCCATGTTGAAATAGCCGTACGTGTGCACCGCCTCGTACGCAGTTTCCGCGGCCGCGATGCTGGGAAGGCCAGCGAGCGATATCGTGTCCGTGTAGAAGCCATTCGCGTCGGCCGTTGCACTGGCCACCGAAACTGGCGGCTGCCCGTTTACGTTGTTGCCCACCTGTTCGTAGTTGCCAGCATAATTCAGCAATAGTACGATGGGATTAAAGTACGTTTTGCCCGCCGGATAGGTAAAATCAATGACCGCATACCCGTCGGCGGCAATCGCGTTGTCAAAGGCCGTTACCAAGGCGGTGTTGCCTTGCAGCCCGCCCGGGCTGGTCGCAACGGTTTGGTAATTCCCATTGGCGCTGCTAACGCCGATGCCGTTTGGCATCGCGATCTGCAGGGCGCCGGCGGTGCCCAAGGCGCCGGGGGTCGCGCTGATAATGCCATCGGTGGTGCCACCTTCGGTCGGCGTCGCCACAGTGGTCACGGTCGAGCCGAAGGGGGCGGCGGTTGATGCGGTGACCCCCGTCCAGCCGCTGAAATCACCCTGCGTGCTATACAGCACATCGGTGACGGTGCTCGCTGAAGCGCTCATGGCGCTTGCGCCCACACCGATCGCGGCCACGGCCGCGATGGCCAGCGGGCCAGCCAAAAGATGGGAAATCCTCTTACTTGATCGCATAGAAGCAACTCCTCTCAATAGGACCTGACTCCTCTCCTTTACAGAACCTCGCGGAGTAGAGAACATTTCTCAACCCATCACAAGAGCCCCCTCAGGACGAGGTAACAAAGCTAAATCGCAGACGCAGCGGAGACATGCAGAAAGTTCCACCTCGCGTCTGTCATGAGAAAGAGTATAGCGGTGATAAAACAAAATACTACCACTAAGAGCGCAAAAATGTTGTCTATAAGCGTAAAGTGTAAAATTAGCCACCAGAAGCGATTATGAGCGTTTTTTAGCGTGGCTTTCGCAATTCCCGGCGTCTAAATTTGGTTGGGCTTGTGCCGGTCTCCCGCTGAAACCGCACGTTGAACACTGCATGACTGCTGAAACCGGCCTGATCCGCTACTTCCGCAATCGACAACTGAGATTCCAGCAGCAGTTGTTTGGCCCGCTCCGTGTGCGCACGCCATATACTGCGCTGCAGCGTTTCACCCGTCGCTTCCTTGTAACGTATTTCCAGCCCCCGACGCGAAATAAACGATTGCGCCAAAACGTCTTCCACCGAAATCGGTACATTCGCATGGTCCCGAATGTACCGAATCACTCGCACCACTTCCGCATCTGCAAAGCTGTAAACATCCGTCGAGCCCCGCGCCTCCAGCGGCAGCGGCGGAATATATACCGGCGCCTGCGGCCGATAGCGCCGGCGGATCATTCGCACCAGCAGCCGAATGGCGCCCCGGCCCGCCGCCGCCCCATCCAGCGGAATACTCGTAATGGCCGGATTGGCCAAATTGCATATCCACAGCCGATTATCCACCCCGCAAACCGCGATCCGGTCCGGCACCAGCAACCGCCGCTCACGCGAAAGCCGTATCACTTCATACGCCATCGAATCGATGCAGCATAAAATTCCCACGGGCTTGGGAAGCGCCCTGAGCCATTCCGCCACCCCACTGAGGTTCTGCTCTTCGTGGAGCTTTTCCCACCCGGTTGCCAATGTTTCAAATGCTTCACACTTAAAACCTGCCGCCTGCACGGTTTGAACGAACCC
>JAJZGD010000021.1 GCA_021804985.1 Planctomycetota bacterium | reverse complement strand
CTGAGAATTTTTTTTATACAGCCATATTTCCTTCATTCGCTGCGTGAGCTGCTCCGGATTTTCCGGATGCAGTTCCAGCACCGCCCGCAGGATGATCTTTCCGGTAATGTTGCTCTGCCGATATCCAAAAACCAGATCGTCCCGATTGCGGTCGTACCGATTTCCTTCGCCATCGAGCAGCGTGACCGATGAAACCGCCGAGCCGACGTCGCCAAACGCGCCGCCGGCATTCATGCGGATATGCCCGCCGAGGCTGCCGGGAATCCCCGCCACCGGCTCCAACCCACCAAGGCCAATCTTGCACATATCACGGACGAGTTTCATCATGTCGCATCCGGCGCCGGCAGTTACCAGTTTTCCCGATACGGATGTGGTATGAAATGCGGGGTGGCTCAGATGGATGACCGCCCCATTTACCCCTTCATCGCGCACCAGTAAGTTGGCCCCATTGCCCAGCAGGTAAATGGGAATTTGCTCCTGCCCAAGCCGGGCGACCACCGCCGACAGCTGCGCATCACTTTCAGGCGTGATGAAATAGCGCGCCGGTCCACCGAGCCCAAACCAGGTGTAGCGGGCGAGAGCGACTTGCTCCTCGATGATCTTCTCAAATCCGTTTTGCCAACTCATGCGTTACTTTCCAAACATTACCCGCGCCCATTGAAACGATGAGATCTCCGGCGCGGGCGATCTGCAACAAATATTCGCCCACCTGCCCAAGTTCCGGAATGTACCTCGCCTGCACGCCATGGGCGCACATTTTTTCTACCAGCGTATTCGCCTTGACACCGGTGCGATCGGCCTCCGTATCCCGCGCAAAATGAATGTCCGGCACGATCACTATATCTGCATCGGAAAAACTGGCCGAAAATTCGTCCATAAAACAGCGCGTGCGGCTGTGCTGGTGCGGCTGAAACACGCATATCAATCGCTTTGGATTCCACCGCATACGCAGGGCGGCCAGCGTCGCGGTGATTTCTGTTGGGTGATGGGCATAGTCATCCACCAACACAATGCCGCCAGAGTTGCGGATCAATTCACTCCGTCTCTTCGCTCCGCCAAAAGTTTGCAGCCCCTTATAAATTTCAGGCCATCCCGCGCCCACGTGCGCGCCAATCGCCGCAGCCACAAGGGCATTGCCCACGTTATGACGGCCCGGCACCCGCAGCGCTAATCGCCCACATGCCGCACCGCGAACACGCACATCAAATTCAAAACACCCGTCAACCAATTGCAGATTGGTCGCCTGAATATCCGCAGCCCTATCAATGCCATAAGTGAGCACCGACGCCCGGCAAGACGATACCGCCCGTCCGCACGCCGCAGAATCAGCCGCGATCACCACCAGCCCCTCCGGATGCACCTGAGCAGTAAATTGGCGAAACGCCTCCGTGATATCATCAAGGTCCCGGTAATAATCGAGGTGATCCGGCTCGATGTTAAGCACGGCGGCAATATGCGGACGCAGATTCAAAAAGCTCCGGTCAAACTCGCACGCCTCCACGACAAAATGCTCGCCCGCCCCCCCATGCGATGAACCGTTCAACTGCGGAATCTGCGCCCCCACCACAAACGATGGATCCATTCCCGCAGCCGCAAGGATGCACGCAAGCATCGCGGTGGTGGTCGATTTGCCATGGGTTCCGGCAATCGCGATGCCGGTCTTAAGCTCCATCACGCGACCGAGCATCTGCGAATATTTGAGTATCTTAAGGCCGCGATTTTTTGCCGTGATAAGCTCGCCGTTATTTACCGCAATAGCCGCGGTGCAAATCACCCATTGCGTTTCCGGCGGAATCTCTCCATCTTCCTGCCGATACCCAATGTGAATGCCCAGCGATTCCAAATGCCGGGTGTCGGGGCTTACGGCACGGTCGGAACCTGTGACAAATGCCCCGCTTTGCAGGGCAATCTGGGCCAAGCCGCACATCCCGCTTCCGCCGATGCCAATAAAATGAATGTGAACCCCCTGCAGGGATTGCTCGTGATGATCATCGTCGGCCATGGTTAACCTTATACGGTTGCAAGTATCCGTCAATATTTTTACTGCACGCGTCACAAATCAGCCTCCATGCTTCTGATAACCGTTACGGGATGGCCTACAACCCGGCAGACCGGTCGGCCGCCCTGCAAAGCCAGCGGGCCACCTCGCGGGCTGCGTCTGTTTTACCGTTCGCCAGCGCTGCCGCCTGCATCGCGTTCCGCCTTGGCTCATCGCCAAGCAAATCAAGGATGACGGCTTTTATCCGCGTGGCATTTACTGCCGGATCAAGCTTATCTTCCAGCATGATCGCTGCACCATGGTTGACAAGCCTCTCCGCATTGGCGTGCTGATGTCGGTCGCGGTGATAGGGGTATGGCAGCAGAATGGCGGGCACGCCGCACGCCTCTAATTCAGCGCACGAACCCGCGCCAGCTCGTGAAACCGCCAGGTCGGCCGCTCCCCACACGCTGGCCATATCGTCGCTGTAATCGATCACCTTCCAATGCGGCCATGGCAAAGCGGCAGAGGCGCTTTGCACACGGCGAAAGTCCTGCCCGCCGGTGAGATGAAGAATTTGCCAGGGCCGCGCCGCCGAATCAAGGGCCGCGCGAAAACCGGCATCCGCCATGAGATGGCACCACGCAGCGTTGATGGTTGCCGCTCCGAGCGACGCTCCGGTGATGATCAGTGTCTGGCGTGTCGGGTCGAGCGCCAGCGCTTCAAGCGATTGGGCACGCGACCGGCCGAAAAGTGATCCGCGCAGCGGAACACCCACGGGACAAATTATCTCATCGGCGGTGCCGCGTATTTTCAGGGGCCACTGCGAAAAGATGATTGCGGCATGGCGGGCGAGGTAGCGATTGGCCAAACCCACCTTCGCATCCGGATTCAGCAGCGCGACCGGTATCTTGCGCCGCGACGCCGCACGCGCTGCGGGAGCTGCGGCATAACCACCGAGCGCCAATACGGCACTCACGCGGTGGCTCGCCAGAAATTCATCCCAGTACCGGCAACTGCTATTCCATGAAGAAAAAAAACTCGGCCATCGCCAAATTTTCTTGGGGAATGGCTCAACGGCCTGCGGCACATAATGGCTTCCCTGCGAGCCCAAAATGCGCTGATCCAGCAATCGCGGTGTTGCTGCCCAGAAAATTTCGCATGTCGGGGAAAGCGCTTTTAATTCCTCCGCAATCGCCATGCCGGGATATAGATGACCGCCGGTTCCGCCGCCGGCAAAAATAAACAGGGCTTGCCCATCCGCTGCCGCATCACGCGGCGAATCGCTCTGCACGTCGGATGGCATGGCAAGCTCCCGCGACAGACGATCACGATCGGCCAAGGCGGTGGCGGCAAGCGGCATACGGCCCTTGTCCCGGATCATGCCGCCCCCCGCACGCCAGCCTGGGAACTGGTCCCGGCATTACCACTATCCGCAGGGATCGCCGGATTCACGTTGCCCGCATATGGCGCTTGCGCCATGCGCGTCGAACGTTCAATGTTCATTAATATCCCGACCGCTCCCGCCGTGAGAATCCAGCCGGTCCCCCCCGCTGAAATCATGGGCAGCGCGATCCCCTTGGTCGGTACGGTGACGGTAACCACCGCGATATTCATTGCCGCCTGAAAGCCGATGGTGGCCGTGGTGCCGAAGGCCGTCAGTTTGGTAAACATATTGTCTGCCAGATGACATATCCGCCAGCCGACAATCACCAGCGTGAGATACAAACTCACCACCAGCATGCACCCCATAAACCCGAGTTCCTCAGCAATCAGGCTGAAAATAAAATCGGTGGAGTCTTCCGGCAGATAACCCATTTTTTGTACGCCATTGCCCAGCCCCTTCCCCCAAAACCCCCCGCTGGAAAAAGAGAGCAATGACTGTATCGGGTTATAGCCCGCCCCCTGCGGATCTAAGTGCGGATGAATAAAAATCAAAAGTCGCTCACGCCGGTAGGCACTATGCCACACGGCAAAATAGGCGACCACCAGCGCCGGCGGTATCAGAATCGCCAGGTGCCACCAGCGGCACCCCCCCATGTACATCATCATTCCGGCAATGCCCACCAGCAGTGCCGCGGTGCCAAAATCTTCCTTGAGTATCAGGGCCGTGGTAATACCCACCACGGCAATCAGGGGCACGAAGCCGCGCCAAAAATTACCGATCACCTTTGATTGATGCCATGCATAGGTGGCGATAAATACAATCAATACCCATTTGGCCAGCTCCGAGGGCTCAAAGCCGATGCGGTGAGATCCGACCCGAATCATCAACCAGCGGCGGGCGCCATTGATGCTGGCGCCGAAGTGGGTGAGCACCATCGCCAGGCAAATGATGGAGATGCCCATAAGGATCGTGGCCGGCGAACGCCAAAGGCTTTTGCCCAGCAGCCAGCGATAGTCAAGGCGCCAAAGCACCAACAGCAGGCATATGGCCAAGGCCGCATGCGCCGCCGTGGTGTTGAGAAAAAACCGGACGAGAAAATCATGCGGCAAATGCGAAATGCGGGCGTCTGCACTTTGCACCATCAGCAGACCGATGCCCAGCAAGCTTAGCGTGACCACCAGCAATACGCGGTCAAGTTCCAGCGAAAGCGGGCGAAGGGTAAAAGCCAGACCACGCGATACCTTACCGGCCACATCCGGCGGCGTCTTGTCAATGCGAACCGGCGCCCCCGGCCAGCGGGTCTGCGTGGGCCAACGAATGGCTGGTTTACGTGCGGACATCGTACACCTGCAATTTACAAACCGATGGACGATGAAATGGCGCGGCAGGAAGGTGGCACGATCCATACTGGCGTGGGGCAGACCATCCGTGGCTGCGTTTCAAACCGTCCATGTTTATCCATGCCATCGAAAACCAAACCCATAGCTTTAAGAGCCTGTCCAGGCGTCCGGGCCGATAACGCCTCTCAATATAAGCTATTTTCGTCCATTGGCGAATCGTCGGATCAATGATTCTTACCGCAGCTTGATCAATGCCAACGCGCCCGCCGCAAATAATGCCGAGAGAAGCCAAAAACGCACGACCACCTGCGGCTCACTCCACCCCTTCATATGGAAATGATGATGGATCGGCGCGCACATAAAAAGCCGCCTCCCTCGCGTCGCTTTGAAAAACGACACCTGCAGCACCACACTCATCAATTCAATGACGAAAATGCCCCCCACCAGAAACAACATCGGCTCCTGCCGAATCACCACCGCCACGTAGCCAATCACACCGCCCAGCGGCAGCGAGCCGGTATCTCCCATAAACACCGCTGCCGGATTGCAGTTGTACCAAAGGAAACCCAGGCAAGACCCCGCCACCGCCCCGCATATGACCGCAAGTTCGCCCGAGTGGCGAATGTGATTAAAATCCAAATTGGTAGCCCAGCGCGCGTCTCCCGTCACATACGCCAGAATCATAAATCCGAAGCCCACAATGGCCATGCAGCCACTCGCAAGCCCGTCCATTCCGTCGGTAAAATTGACGGCATTGCTTGTGCCTGCAATGACGCAAATGGTGAGGATGGCAAAAAGCCACGCCGGCAAAACGATGTCACGCGGCAAAAGCGGCCAGTTAAGGTAATGGGCCTGATGGTAGCTTCCATGATGATAGATGAAAAATGCCAGAATCATTCCCAGGCCAACCTGGAAAAGGATTTTTTCCCACCAGAAAAATCCGTCGCGCGCTCCCGGCGTGCGGCGCTTGGCCGTAAGTTTAAGCCAATCATCCACCGCACCCACGCCGCCGAGATAAATCAGGCAAACCAATCCCATGCGAACATAAAAATTGTCCAGCCGGGCAAAAAGCACCGTGGTAAGAATGATCGCGCCGATGATCAATATGCCGCCCATCGTTGGCGTGTCGGCCTTATCTGCAGTCAGGGCATTTAACGTTTCATTATGAAATTCGGGCTGATCGCCGAGTTTCTGCCGCTTCAGCCACCGGATCACGGGGCCGCCGGCGAAAAGTACCATTAAAAAGCCAGAGATAACCGCCAGTGCAGAGCGAAATATCACCACACCCAGTGCTGAGCCAGAACTGATCACGTGATGTGCCTGAAGCACTTTGAACAGCCAATACAACATAGACTCGGACCTTCCTGTCAGGCGTGACCGGCCAACGGGGCGCTTTTCACAGTTCCCGCTGACTTGCCCGAAAGCAGCGTTTCAAGACGCATAGCGCGCGAGCCTTTAAGCAGAATTGCTTCTCCGGTGCCCAGCCAGCGGGATTGATTTTCAAGTGCGCCGCTGACATCCGCAAATTCAAATGTCTTAACGCCCCCCCGGCCCGCCGGTTCCGCCGCCCAGTGCGCCAGCGGCCCAATCGTCACCAGCACATCGAACTTCAATTCAGCCACCAGTTCTCCCAGCCGCACATGGTGCTCCGCACTCCCCGCACCAAGTTCAAGCATGTCCGCCAGCACCACCACGCGCCGCGGCCGGCGTCCATTGACCATCGGCGGCTCCAACTCTGCAAATGTTTGCAGCGCCATCGCCGCGCTGGTGGGATTAGAGTTGTACGCATCATTAAGAACCCAATGCGAGCCGACCGTCTGCGGTTCCAGCCGCATCGGGCTTGGCCGCACCAGGGCCAGACCGGCTTGAATTTCCGCTTCTGAAAGCCCCATGCGCCGCGCCACACCAATCGCCAGTGCCGCGTTAAATACGTTATGCGAGCCGAGCAGCGGCAGATAAAAATCGGCGCGACCATTTAATGTAAAGTTCAAACCGCTGATATCCTGCCGCCATTGCGTCACTTCAATATCCGCCTCGCTGCCGGCCGGCCCGACCGTCACGCGCGGCATTTTGCCAAGGCGAAGGGCGCTGAGCAGTTCGGGATCCGCCTTGTTAAAAAAAAGCATCCCATCATTGGATGTGAATCGCGCCAGCGATGCCTCTTCCGCGGCGACCGATTGTAAATCCCCCAGCTTTTCGAGATGCTCCAATCCCACACTCGTGATCACCGTAATATCCGGGCTGGCCGTAGCACCCAGGGCCGCCACCTCGCCCGGCGCGTTCGTACCCACTTCCAAAACCACATAGTCGTGGCTCGGTTCAGCGGCCAGCAGCGTCAGCGGCAGCCCGATGTTGTTATTAAAACTTTTGGCACTGGCGATGCCCGAATATTTTTGCTTTAGCAGCGTGTGAATGATCTGTTTGGTCGTCGTTTTACCGTTGGAGCCCCCCACTGCGATAACCTTGCTGCGCATCTCGCGGCGATAGGCGGCGGCCAACCGATTCAGCGCGCGAATGGAGTTGTCTGCCTGCATCACCGTGGCCGACGTTTGCGCCAGCTGTGCCAGCACCGCCGGCTCAAGCGGTTGATCCACAATGACCCCCGAGGCCCCCGCAGACACCGCCTGAATCACAAAGGCGTTGCCGTCAAATGTTGCGCCTCGAATCGCAATAAATAGATCGCCCTCACCAAGGCTGCGGCTGTCGGTTGATACGCCGCCGCGAAAATCACGCTGGCCGCGAAGCGCCCACCGCGACAGCGTAACCCGGCGAATGTGATCAAAGGGGCACGGTTTCAAACCAATCCTCTAAAACCAGTGGCTTTTCCATGCGGCCGGTCAACCCCGTGCGGACGCCGGCTCAAACCGGGCCTGCATTGCTGCTGCGGCCTGTTCCACATCATCAAAATGGTGGCGGACGGCGCCGATAATCTGATAATTTTCATGCCCCTTGCCCGCCAGCAGAATGGTATCGCCCGGCTGTGCCATTTCAACCGCCGCATATATCGCCGCTTTGCGATCCACAATCGTTCTTACATTAAAGGCCACTTCGCCGCCAAAGCCGGCAACAATTTCCCCGATGATATCCATCGGGTCTTCAGTCCGCGGGTTGTCGCTCGTGATGATGACGTAATCCGCAAGGTCGCGGGCAACTTTCCCCATTAAGGGCCGCTTGGTTCTATCCCGGTCGCCCCCACAACCAAATACACAAATCACCCGCCGGCGTGGCAAAGACCCAAGCATCCTGAGCACATTTTCCAGCGCATCGGGGGTGTGAGCGTAATCCACAAAAACATTTATTGGAATGTCCGCCGCTGCGTGGCCAGGCAACACCACGCGCTGCAAACGCCCCGGAACCGCCGGCGCATCGCGGAAGGCATTGGCAATAACCTCCGCCGGCAGACCAGCCGCCAATCCGCCAGCCATGGCGCAGAGAATATTCTGCGCGTTGTACGCCCCCACCAGCGGACTATCAACCACCAGCCGCCGACCATCCGCTAAATCAATATTCAGCCTCATGCCGGTTAAATCCATCCGCGTAATGGTGCCACGGACATCCGCCGGTTGCGCGATGGCGTAAGTCATCAAGCGCGCCGGGCAATGGCTTACCATTTTGCGGGCATAGGGATCATCCAGGTTGATAACGGCCCACGCGTCTGCATCCAGCCCGGTAAACAGCCGCGCTTTGGCGGCGGCGTAACTCTCCATGGTTTTATGATAATCAAGATGGTCACGCGTCAAATTAGAAAACATGGCCACCTGCACGCGCAGGCCCGCAAGGCGATCCTGCTCCAGTGCGTGGCTGCTCGCTTCCATTGCCACCGCTTGCAGGCCATTGTCGCGCATCCGGGCAAGAAGCGCTGCAAGTTCCGCCGCACCGGGCGTGGTCATTGGGCTTTCCACGCAGTTGGCACCATCATCAATTTCTACCGTGCCGATCAGCCCGCACCGCCGCACCGCGGCCGCAAAAATCGCACGCGTAAGATAGGCGATGGTGGTTTTTCCATTGGTTCCCGTCACCGCCATGACGGTCATATCCCGCGCCGGAAAGCTGTAATACCCATGCGCCAACTCGCCGGCCGCACGGGCGATCTCCGCGGTGATCAAAACCGCGACGCCCGCTGGCGGCTCGCCCCCCGGCCATTGATCCGTCAGTATCGCCGCCGCGCCTTTTTCGATCGCCTGCGGTATGAATCGGCTGCCGGCCTGGCTGGTGCCCGTCCGCGCCACGAAAAGATTTCCCCTCTGCACGCGGCGCGAATCATCGGTAACGCCCGTGATCAGCGGGTTCGCTGCATTAAGCGGCGAAATGGCCACCGGCACACGCTTGAGCAGATCGTCCACGTAGGTATTCATCGGGCCCGTCTTTTCATAATCGCCGCTCAGCACCATTTAGTGACTAAGCCCCTTGAGATTTTTAAGTTCGCTTTCCTTGCCCCACCACGGGTCGGTCTTCGGGCCTTGATCGGGCGGAACCTGCAGGTATTCCAGCGCCTCCGTCAGCATGTGCGATGCCGCCGGCCCCGCCACCGTTCCGCCGTAATGCCCCAGCGTCGGGTTCGGTTCATGCACCGAAACCACGCAGATCAGTCGCGGGTCGGGCACCGGGCCCCCACAGATAAATGTGGCATTGTATTCATGATGGTGATAGCCATCCTGCCCGGCGATGGCTAAGTTTGCCGTCCCCGTTTTTCCGTAGAAACGATACAGCGGCGATATCGCGTACTGCCCCGTTCCCCGCACCATCACCTGCTCCATCGCACCTATCAGCTGATGACAAACTTTCCGCGTGAGGATCTTCTTCATCCGCTGCGGCCCGGCAATCTGCGGCCATGTTTTTATCACGCCCGGCGACACTTCAACCGCTTTGATAATTTGTGGCGTCGGCAGTCGGCCTTTATTGGCGAAAACGGAAAAAGCTCTTGCCAGCTGAAGCGGTGTCACCGCTACGCCATAACCAAAACTTGCGGATGTAAGCGTCCCCTTCGTCCATGCCGAAAGCGGCCGCACAATTCCCGGTGATTCGCCGGGCAAAATGCACCCCGTCATATGGCCAAAACCGAAGGCATTCACGCCGGCGCATAAACGGTCAATCCCCATCTTCCAGCCAATTTGTGTCATGCCGATGTTGCTGGAATAAACCAGAATATTTTCAACCGTCAGGTATCCCCACCCGCCCACATCTTTAATCACCCGGCCGGTCGGGTCGCGATAGTAGCCGTGGTAACAAAAAAATACGTCACGCAGATTCACCACATGATGCAGGAACGCCCATCCAAGATTAAATGGCTTAAAAACCGATCCCGGTTCGTACGGATCGGTGACGGCTCGGTTACGCCAGAACTGCGGCGGCGTTTTCATATAGTCGTTCGGGTTAAGCGTCGGGTAATTGGCCATCGCCAAAATGTCGCCGTTGTGCGGATCCATGATGATCGCCACACCGCTGCGCGCCTGAAATTTTTTGCAGGCCTTATCCAGCGCCTTCTGCGCCGCATCCTGCATCACGGTATTGAGCGTAAGCCAAACCCGCATCCCGTCGCTCGGCGGCCGGTAACCCCGATTTTGAATCCAAAGCGCCCGCTGGGCCGCATCTTTCACATACACCAGCCGACCACTTCGCCCTACCAGCAAAGAATTAAGCTGCGATTCAAGCCCCTGGAGACCGGTATCCGAATTGGCAAACCCAATCACCTGCCCGGCAAAATTGCCCAGTGGATACACACGCCGCGTCGAGCGGATAAACCCAATGCCCCCCAACGCATGGTAATACTCCATCTCGCGATTCACTTCGCCATGCCGCAATGCCAGCCGCGAAGTCGATATCAGCTTTTCCCGTATCTTCTGATAGCGGTCATAAAATGCCCGCGTGGCCAGCCGCTTCAGCCAAACAAATCGGCACAGCCCCCCGGCCGGATAGTAAAGCCGCGAGTGCAGCCACGCCAGAAAATCATGCGGATTCTCTTTCAGCAGCGCCCCCATGGCCCGTGCCATGATCGCCTGCGATTTTTTCAGCTCCGTTCCGTTCAGCGCATTGAGCTTTCCGGCGGGATCAAAAATGTACCCCGGATCGGCAAACAGGTTGTACATCCGTACACTGCCCGCCACCAGCGTCGAGTCTGCGGTGTAAATCGAAGCCCGCCGCGCCATCACCCCCACCGCCACCTTATGCTGGCTTTTCAGTGCCATCACATCCCCACGCGTCACATGCGTTTGCAGCCACGCCACTCGCCCCACCAGCCCCACCAGTATCAGCAGCGTTATTGCCAGCACCAGCCCCGCCGTGCGGTCGGTGCGCACCAGGGACACCCCGGACGATGAAGCGGATTTCGACTTCTGCGGCATGAATCATTACTCCGAGATACTACGGCGTCGTCGAATCGACCGGCTGCGGCACAACCACACTTTCATCCGTGGTGCTTACCGCCGGGCGGCTGCTCGGCGCTGCCGCCGTCAGTGCCTTTAACTCACGGCTTAGCGTACGCGGATTGGCATGCCGCGCAATAAGAATCTGCTGATCCCATAGTTTGTGTGTTTGCTGTTGAATGCGGTGCGTCAGCAGTGCGCAGCTGCTGGTGATCGCCAGACGTCGCCAGCGAATTCCAAAAAGCATCGCAGCGATCAACATAAAAGCAATCAGGCAGGCGAGTATCTTAGCCATGATCTATGCACCATCCATGACGAAAGAGCGCAGCGTCCTATGCCACACCAGGCGATCCGGGTCTTGCCTGCCGGTATTCTACCACGAAGAAAAATATTTCCAGCCCCCCATATCTCTCTCCGTCATCTCGCCCCGTCTCCCGCCACCGCAGGGTGCCCCCGCGCTCCGCCCACGGCCGCTTGCGCCGCCGAACCCACTGGCCCCCTTTTTGTTGCTTGCCGGCTATACAATTCAAAAACATCGGCATGGGCCCGGCCATCCACCACCAAAACGCGGATGCCGAAAAATCCGCCAATAAAACAAGTGGCATACCCATTCGGGCCGGATATTATTAGTGAAGAATGGAGGCCATCATGAAACGATTATTTAGCCATTGCCCAAACGCCGCCCCACGCGCGGGGCCCGCACGCCGGCCATACTTATTCCATGGCGGCGGCGCCATGACGATCTGGCACATGATGATTTGCGCCATGGCGATGATATTGCCCGGCTTCGCCTGCCGGCCGATTTTCGCCGCGCCCGCCAAGCCGACCGCTGCAACTTTTGCCACGGCGAGCAACCCCGGCTTTGTCATTATTAAGGGCACCTCGACGCTGCACAATTGGTCCATCAAAGCCAAGGGCCTCAGTGGCACCGTCGTCTTTGCGCCCCCCACCGGCAAACATAAATCTCCATTGCTGCATCTGACTAAAATCAATCTCAGCATCTCCGTCCTCTCACTTAAGGGAAGTGATGGCAGCGGAATGGATGCCGCCATCGACCGAAAGCTGCTCGCCACGCGCAATCCGCATATTATTTACCGGCTTACGTCGGCTCATCTTACCGCCAAGGCCGGTGCCAATCAGCCGTGGTATCTCTGGCAAACCGCCGGAACGCTTACCGCCGCAGGCCGCACCCGTAAGATCGATCTGAAATTAAAAATTCTGCCGGAAGATGGGGGCGGAATCGCCATCGAAACGCGAACCAAACTTAAAATGACGGACTTCGGCATCAGCCCCCCCACCGCCATGCTCGGCGTTATTCGTGCTGGCAATAAAATAAAAATTCGCGTCCTGTGGAATCTTGTCCCCATGAATGCGAAGGGCAAATAATCCATCGCCCTGCGGCCTTTTCACCACGCGCAGGCCCGCCCATAAGCCCGGCCAAAAGCCGCAGCACCGGCCTGCCGGCCGCACGCTCTTCCTGCTTTGGAGTTTTACTTATGCAGATTCATCAAAATACCGGCGGCCTTGCGGCCACCAATGCTTATCTGATAGCCGATGAAGCGGCGCGGGTGGCCGTTCTTATTGACGCCCCCGGCGATACGATTTTGCCGCTGCTGAAAATCGCGCAATATCACCATTGGGATATTCCCCTGCTGCTTTTAACCCATGGCCATTGGGATCACATCAGCGATCATAAAATCTTTTCGCAGGCCTATCCGCAGGCCCGGATCCTCATCCATCGGCTTGATGAGGCCAAGCTCAAGTCGCCCGGATCGATGATGTTTCAGCTGCCGTATACCATCGAGCCGCGGTCTGCCGATGGGTACATTGAGGATGGCGCGGAATTTCAGGTTGGCGCCATAAAGTTGCGGGCCATTTTCACGCCTGGTCACGCGCCGGGGCATGTCGCTTTTTACGGCGCGGAAAATAAGCTGCTGCTCGCCGGCGATCTTTTGTTTGCCGGTTCGATTGGTCGCACCGATCTGCCGGATTCCGACCCAGCCGCCATGGCGCGTTCGCTCGCCGCGATCGTGAAACTGCCGTCGGATACGGCGGTTCGCCCCGGCCACGGTCCGCCAACCACGATCGGCGAGGAACTTAGAAGCAACCCGTACATTGCTCGATAGATTTCGCTCGGGGTGTATGGATACTCCGCGCGACCGTCTGCCAATCCCGACACGGTCCGCCGCTGCCGCCATACCGCCATAGACCCGATGCCCCCCCTTTTCCCCGCCGCGTGATCACCTTCGCCGGGCGGGGCCGCCATCAAGAAAAACTTCAAATTTTTTGGCAAAATTGTGTTGACGCTGTGCAGGCAGCAGGGCACAATTCATGCGCCTGAGGCCAATTTATGCGGAGCGCGCGGTGACGGAATATTACGCGCATACCTACGGAGAAGATCGCCTGCAGTGGCAGCCACTGCGCGATCATTTAATAAATGTGGCGATGCAGGCACGCACCTTCGCCACGGACGCCCGCCCGGGCGATAGCGCCTTCGCTGATGCGGCCTATGCTGCGGGGCTGCTGCACGATCTGGGAAAATATCGGCCGGAATTCCAATCGATGATCCGCGGGACGCGGGCCAAGGGCGAATCCACCCGGCATAAGCAGGCCGGCGCAGCGTATGCGGTACAGAGCCAATCCAAACATTTCGATATATCTTTCGCCATATTGGGTCACCATGGCGGAATCCCGGATAGAGCCGACTTTGGTGAATCCGTGAGCGCGGGGAACGCGGTCGCCGCCGCGGTTTTTCCCACGGCGCTGCAAGATTGCCCGGAGCTTAGCGCCGCCCTTCCCGCGGCGGCGGTCGCCAAGAGCGGTTTAGATTTCGACATCCGCACCCGCTTACTTTTCAGTTGCCTCGTCGACGCGGACTGGCTGGACACGTCCGCGTTTCACGCTCGCAAAAAAGGCTGGCCGCCGGCTCCGCCGCCACCCTGCCTCAACCCTTGCACGCTCCTGCCCAATGTAAGGGGATATATCGAAGACCGCGCACGCGGATGCCGCAATCCGGGCGTCGCGGCAATTCGGGCGGAGGTGCTTGCTGCCGCTCTCACGGCCGCGGCTGGCTCGCGAGGCGTACTAACCATGACGGTACCCACCGGAGGCGGTAAAACGCTTTCATCGCTGGCGTTTGCGCTCGAACACGCCAAGGCGCACAACCTGCGGCGGATAATTTATGTTGCCCCATACCTAAGCATCATCGAGCAAAACGCACGGGTATTCCGTGACGCACTCGGGGATTCGGCCGCAGACTTAATCCTTGAGCACCACAGCCTCGCAGAGCCGGGGGATCGCGGCGGACACGGCGCCTCCGATGCCAATGGCGCCGAATCCGAGGCGGCGCAGCGGCTCGCCGAGAACTGGGACATGCCAGTCGTTCTGACGACCACAGTGCAGTTTTATGAATCGCTGTTTTCCAATCAACCATCACGATGCCGAAAGCTTCATAATATTGCGCGCAGCGTGATAATTCTTGATGAATGCCAGACCCTTCCGCCAGGCCTGATTTCCCCAACCTGCGAAATGCTCGAACAGGCCGCTTCTTACCTCGGCTGCAGCATCGTACTCTGCACTGCAACCCAGCCTGCATGGGGGAAAGATCACCAGCGGATGCCATCCGGTTTTTCCAATCTTCGGGAAATTGCACCCAATCCCCCCGAACTGTTCCGCCGTCTTAAACGCGTGGAGATCACCTGGCCCAGGGATTCCGAGGCCGCCCTTAGCTGGCAGGAGGCCGCAGAGGCAATGTCGCGGCACGCACAAGTGCTTTGCGTGGTCAACACGCGTAGGGCCGCGTCGGACGTTTACAAGGCCCTGAAGGCAATGGGTTCTACTGCCATCCACCTTTCCACCAACATGTGCCCCGCGCATCGCTTGCGCGTGCTCGACGAAATCGCGGCCGGCCTTAAGGACGGTCGAGAGTGCCGCGTCATTTCCACCCAACTTGTGGAGGCGGGTGTCGATCTGGATTTCCCTGCGGTCATGCGTGAGATGGCCCCGCTCGAATCCATTGTGCAGGCGGCAGGGCGCTGCAACCGGGAAGGCCTGTTGCAGGCGCCGAACGGCCGTGGCCAAGTCGTCGTATTCCGCTCACGCGATGGGGGGATGCCAAAGAGCGGTTGGTACCGCAATGGGGCGGCCGTTGTCGAACAGGACTTCCTTCGCGCCCATCGGAAACCCCGCATTGACCACCCCGACGACCTCGCCGAGTATTACCGTCGGCTGTACCCAACGGGGGATCTGGACTCCGAAAAGATCGGGCAGAATCGGCAGCAATGCAACTTTCAAACGGTGGGCAATGCCTATCGCATCATCGACAATTTGACCACGCCAATTGTGATTACGACGTGGGCTTCAGCTCGAAGGGAGGTGGGCGATTTGCTCAATGAACTGCGGCAACGGCCATCGCGCAGCGCATACCGCAGATTGCAGATGTTTACCATCAATGCCTATGGCTATGAATTACAGCAGATGGCCGGCACGGTTCTGATGGATGATCCGCCCGGTATCAACACATGTTGTTTGCCATATGACGACGCCGTGGGCTTGGCTATCGGCAATGCAGCCACGGTCGAGGTTTTCTAAATGTGCAGCCAAAAACAGCCGCCCCCTTTTCAGGGGGCGGCCCGACCAGGAGAATGACCGTGAGAACCACAGTTTCATCATTTCAATCCGCAGCGCCGACTGGGGCACCGAACGGCATCAATTCTAAGCGATTTGACATCGATACGGTACCTGATATAGTTGCTTATGAAACTTTGGTTCTTACGGTGAAAGAAAGGACGACGCCCAAATGGTCAAGGCTAACGATAAGAAGATCAGTCTATGTGAGCTATACAAGGCGTTTGATACGCCCGTTGACCGGCTGGCTTGCCGCCCCGAAAAATTGGGGGAATTTGCGGCCGAAATAACCCGGCGCGGATTCCAGTTATCCCCCGAGCAGTTGCTCGCAAATCTTTTCACGTTGCGAAAATCCGGGCAACTCCCGCGGCTCCGCCGACCGGGCAAAGCCCTGCTGCCAAGGAGCCTTTAATGGAGTCTCAACGAATGCCAGAAAAGGAAATAGTTGCGGTAAAAGTGTGGGCCGACATGGCCTGCTTCACCCGACCCGAACTCAAAGTCGAGCGCGTTTCATATCCTATGATGACGCCGTCGGCCGCACGCGGTGTGTTGGATGCCATTCTGTTTAAAAAGAAAACCGGGGCAGCCAACAAATTGGTTCCCGCGTTTCACTGGCACATCCGCCGCATCACGGCACTTCAGCCTTGGTGGCTTAATGCCAGCCGCCCGCGTCGCCCGCAGTACATCAGCGTCCGCCGTAACGAAATTCAGGGAAAAATCGCGCCGCGCACCGCCGCCGGCTGGAGCAAAGACCCCGCCACCGCGGAGCCGTATCTCGTCGATTCCGCCGGGCGCGAAAGTGCCGGCGGCCAAAACCGAACCCAGCGCAATACCATGGCCCTGCGCGATGTGGCCTACCTCATCGAAGCCAGCATTGACATTGGCCCCTTTGATGCCAACGACCCACCAGTCAAATACCGTGAAATGTTTCTGCGACGGTTGGAAAAGGGCCAATGCTTTCACCGGCCCTACCTCGGATGCCGCGAATTCGCGTGCCATTTCTCCGCCCCGGACGGCACCGAAAAGCCCATGCCGTGGACTGAATCCCTCGGCCTGATGCTTTACGACATAAAGTTCGGCGAAGATGGCAGAAACCAGCCGGGCTTCTTCATGGCGGCCACCAAAGACGGTGTGCTGCACTGCGACACGGTCGCCGCGTCACCTGATGGCGAGCCGCCCGTAAAAATACTCGGATGGGAGGCCCAAACATGATCCTGCAGAGGCTTTACCAACTTGCCGAGCGCGAAAACCTGCTTGATGATCCAGCTTTCGAGACGCTCCCCGTGCCAATCATCATCAAGATTGCCGACGACGGACGCTACCTCGGCATCGAGACTCGGCACGGCGAAACCACGGTTCCCCAAAAAAACGGACCCCCAAAAACCCAACGCGGACGCGGCAAGGAATTGGCCGTGCCCAAAGCACATGGCAGCACTGCCACTTCAGGCTTTGCCCGCTATTTTGCCGACACCCTCGCCCGCGTGCTGCCGATCCCGGTGGAGCCCCAAAACGAGAAAAAGAGCGAAGCGAGCCGCGACACTTTCTGGCGGCAAATGGGTGAGGCAGCAACCGCTAGCGGCGATCCCGCCCTCAAGGCCGTGGTAAATTTTGGCCGTTCGTTGTTCGCCGACGAGAAGCTTGCGGACCAGGTTCGGGCCGGCATCGCCGATATCAAACCTGGCCCCGGCGACCGCTGCACGTTCGCTTTTTCCAGCGACGAAGGATTTACCATCCTTGACCGTCCGGAAGTCCAAGCCTGGTGGCGAAAGTTTTATGCACGCTTTGACGAATCCAGACAGAGCGAAGGCCCACGCGGCATTTGCCAGGTCACGGGCGAATTCGGCCCCGTCGCAACCGTCCACGCCACTAAACTCTCCAGAATTCCGGGAGGCATCGCTTCGGGCGTTAGCCTGGTTTCCAACGACAAACAGGCATTCGAGAGCTACGGCCTTGAAAAGGCGGTGAATTCTGCAATCGGATATCGCGCCGCCGACGGATATACCCGTGCGATACAATTCCTGATCGACGAAAAATCACAGCGCACCAAAGTCAACGCGGGGGGCACCGTGTTCCTTTTCTGGGGCCGCCAGAAAGGTGAGATTGATGATCTGCTCAACTGTCTCGACGGGAGCGATGCATCGCTGGTGGCTAAGCTGTTTGAAAGCGCCCGCGGCGGGCGCGAGGCAAATGTCGCCGATGAAAATATGTTCTATTGCCTGGCGCTTTCGGGCAACGCCGCTCGGGCCGTGGCACGCGATTACCTCGAATCGCCGATCTCAGAGGCAAAGGAGAATTTGCGCCGGTGGTTTAATGATCTCCGAGTCGTCAATCGAGACGGCAGCGAGCTGATAACAACATTTCCGCTCTGGCAGCTGGCACTGGCAACCGCGCTCAATTCCGAAGCGATTGCACCAACGACCGCGCCCCAGCTGCTCAATGCGGCCCTTCAGGGTCAAATGCTCGGGGAAAATATTCTCGCCGCATGCCTGCGACGCTTACAGGCCGAGGGCGCCCATGGTTTTACGGCCACTCGCCTTGGATTGATTAAATTGGTTCTTATTAGAAAGGGAATCGCGATGAGTGATCAGGTAGTGGAATCAGGCTCTGCGGCCTACGTCTGCGGCCGGTTGATGGCTGTCTTTGAACGCGCACAATGGGGTGCCCTAGGAGAGGTTAATGCCAATGTTGTCGACCGCCTCTACGCCACCGCTAGCACCACACCCGGATTGGTGTTCCCGAGGCTTTTTAGATCCGCCCAGCAGCACATAAGCAAGCTGGAAAGTGAGAAGCGCGGAATGGCCACCAACATTAAGAAAGATATCGAGAATCTTTGCAGCCAGGTGCAGCAGCTTCCCCATCTGCTCAAGCTCGAGCAGCAGGGCGAATTCGCCCTTGGATTTTACCACCAGCGTGCAGAATACCGCAGGCTATCCACCGAGAATAAGGAGCGGCGTGAAGAACAAAAACAAACTACACAGGAGTGACCTACTGTTAAACACTTTTCTCGAAAGGATTTCTTATGAACCAGGTAATTGATCGTCGTTATGATTTCGTGTTTCTCTTTGATGTGCAGGACGGGAACCCCAACGGCGATCCCGATGCCGGCAATCTTCCGCGCATCGATCCGCAGACCATGCAGGGATTCGTGACGGATGTGTGCATTAAGCGGAAGATTCGCAATGCCGTGGCCGCCATCAAGGGCAGCGCCGCGGGTTTTGACCTTTTTTTCCAGACCCAGGACGCCGTATACGAAAAGCGCATCCTCAATAACCTTATCGAGCAAGCTTTTGACGGGGCGGCCATCGATAAGAAAGCGTTTAAGGACGGCAAAGGAGCGGAAAAAACCACGGAGGCGGAAAAGGCGAAAAAGTGGCTCCTCCAGAACTATTTTGACATCCGTACCTTCGGCGCCGTTCTCTCCACTGGTGACTTCAACTGTGGCCAGGTGCGCGGCCCAGCGCAGATTACCTTCTCCCGGTCGTTGGACCCAATAACCCCGACCGAGTCGACCATCACCCGTAAAAGTGTGACCACCGTTAAAGTTGCGGAGGACCAAACGAAAAAAGATGGATTTCTGACCGGCACCATCGGGCGCAAGAACACTGTGCCCTACGCACTCTATCGCGGCCACGGCTTTATCAATCCGCTGCTCGCCCGCGATACGGGATTTACCTTCGGCGATCTGGCACTTTTTTTTCAAGCCATGCAGCGCATGTTTGACTTGGATCGCTCGGCCTCGCGCGGATTGATGGCCCTCCGCGGTTTGCATGTATTCCAACATGCCACCGCACTGGGTGAGGCACCAGCGCACGTGTTGTTCGATAAGGTGTCAACGCCCGCCCTTGGCGACGCAGCCACGCCGCGCAAATTTTCGGATTACACGACGAACGTAGCGAATTCGCTGCCCACGGGAATAATTTACCGCGAGATATCTGCGGAAGATTCGGCCGGCATGGCCCTCCCCTGGACGCAAGGATAATTCACCACTCGCCGGGCATGGGGCGCCGCGGGCAATCGTCGAAAAAAACGGGCCGATGCTGCAGAGTGCAGCTCCGTGCAACGCCATGCCCCGCAGCCCAGCGCTCTCCTTGACGGGTGTCGCCGTCGGCGGCCGGTGCTCAACGAAGTGCACCGTCGCCCTCGGCAGAGCGATCAGCCGGCTCTCGGAGCGAAGAAAAATGGATATTGAGCGCCTGCAGCCCGTATCGATCTCAATGCTCAACGAGTTCCTCTATTGCGATCGCCGCTGTGCACTGCACCAACTTGATGCCCTCTGGCAAGATAATGCATGGACGGTTGCCGGCACAATTGCCCACGAACATGCCGACGATCCTGGCTACCGCCAGACTGCCGAGGGTGCCCGCGTTGAACGGGCGCTTCCCCTGTTTGCCGACTCGATTGCCTTGGTGGGAAAGGCGGATATTGTCGAATTCCGCCCCGGCGATTGCGGCCGGGAAATTCCGCTGCCCGTGGATTACAAGCTCGGCCGGCGGCGGAAATGGGAAAATGACGACGTGCAGGTCTGTGCCCAGGGGCTGTGCCTTGAGGAAATGCTCGGCGTGCCGGTACCCAAAGGCGCGGTTTATCATGTGAAAACCCGGCGCCGACGCGAGATATTATTTACCGACCAACTTCGGCAGCTGACAATACAGACAGTTGAAAATGTGCGGGCGCTGCTATCGGGCGATGCGATTCCCCCCGCCGTGCTCAGGCCGCAGTGCGAGGGCTGTTCCCTGCACGGCGTTTGCGTGCCGGAACTCGCCGGCCACCCGCACATATTGGAGACGGCCTACGGCCGATTGTTTAGAACCGATGGTTAGGGCACTACGTGCCGCTGCGCCGCCAGGTCGGCGCGACGCATTAAATGGCCGGCGATGGATTGAATGAATGGATGAGGTTCAACTGAATACGCTGTATGTCATGACCGAAGGTGCATATCTGCGCCGGGAGGGCCAAACCGTCGCCATTGAAATCGACGGCGCCGCAGCAGCGCGAATTCCGCTGCACATGATTGACTCCATTGCATGCTTCGGCCGCGTGATGGTAAGCCCGCATTTAATGGAAGCCTGCGTGGAGGCCCGGATTGCCCTGAATTTTCTCTCGCCGCATGGCCGCATACTTGCCCGCCTCGACACGCCAGGATCGGGCGGCGTACGCCTGCGCCGGGCGCAGTTTCGCCGTGCTGATGACATGGCCTTCCGGCAGGTGCTGGCGCGCGCTATTGTCGCGGGCAAGGTACAAAACGCACGCGGCAACCTGCTGCGATCCGCACGCGACCTGCCAGATGGCAGCGACGAAACCATCGCGTCCCTGCGCAGCGCCGCAGCACGGCTTGAAAATAATCTCCTTACGCTTCCCGCGTTGGGAACCATTGACGAAATCCGGGGCACCGAGGGCGACTCGGCACGCGTATACTTTGAGCATTTTTCACAGATGACCCCCGCTCCGCCCCCGGGGCTCGCCTTTACCACCCGCAGCCGACGCCCGCCACGCGATCCCATCAACGCCCTGCTTTCACTCTTTTACAGCATCCTGACACATGACTGCGCCTCCGCCATCTCGGCGACTGGCTTGGACCCGTCGGTCGGCTTTTTTCATGAGGAGCGCCCGGGGCGACCGTCCCTGGCGCTCGATCTCGTTGAGGAATTCCGCGCGCCATTGGTCGACCGTTTTGTAATTACATTGATCAATCGCCGACAGGTGCAGGACGACGACTTTGTATCCCGACCCGGCGGCGGTGTGGAGTTGCGCGAGCCGGCACGTAAACGGCTGGTGGCCGCATTCCAGGAACGCAAGCAGGAACGCCGTGTTCATCCCTACCTGAATCAGGAGGCGCCATTGGGACGATTTCCTGCATTGCAGGCCAGGATACTGGCGCGGCATATCCGGGGCGACATTGCCCATTATGTTCCGGTGATTTTTAAATAGGCCACAGTGGCTGTCGCCAACACGAAAGGACTGCCCCTATCGTCATTTTAATCTGCTACGACGTTTCAACCATCGACCGCGCAGGCCCAAAACGGCTGCGGCGGGTAGCCAGGGCATGCGCCGATTATGGCCAGCGCGTGCAGTATTCCCTTTTTGAATGCCGTGTCGGCGACAAGGAATGGGTGGTGCTCAGAGATCGCCTCGCACACGAGATCGATGATAAATTGGATTCGCTTAGATTCTACTTTCTCGATGAGGCGGCGGTGCGAAGGGTGGAGCATCTTGGTGCACGGGCGCCGCGAGATCTCACGGATCCGCTGGTCTTTTAGGGCGGGGTGCGGCCGAGGCAAATCCGCATCTGCGGCGGCCGACGCTTACACTTTGCCCGGCCGCACGCGCGGATATACTCCATCCGGCCCGCTCGCTATAGCAGGCACGGCGAGTAAGGCGACGGCACGCCCACCGCCACGCCGCGAACCCCAAGCGCGCAGCGAATGGTGGGGGGTTCGCGGACGCCGGGAGCTCTTTGGAAACCGAAGATTTAGAAAACCCGTCGGCGCGGGGACGGCCGCCTTAAGGCGGCAAATGGATGGTTCGCGGAAAGTGCCATCGGGAGGCTTGCAGGAAAGAGGGTTAGGGAGAGGCAGTTCTCCACGGTGAAGAGCCGTGGAGCGGATTGAAACACACTAATATTATCGCCCGCCAAACTTAGGAAGGTTCTCCACGGTGAAGAGCCGTGGAGCGGATTGAAACACTGGCCGGCTTGACCAAGAGCATTTATCACCGCTGTTCTCCACGGTGAAGAGCCGTGGAGCGGATTGAAACTAAAGGAAGATGCGGAAAGCGCATTGGAGGCGTGTTCTCCACGGTGAAGAGCCGTGGAGCGGATTGAAACAGGCTAAAAACCAGAAGCCGAAAATCAATCCACCGTTCTCCACGGTGAAGAGCCGTGGAGCGGATTGAAACCCCTGGCAAGCTCTCGGGGTTTGCGATTCTTGCGCGTTCTCCACGGTGAAGAGCCGTGGAGCGGATTGAAACCTACGAAGACCCATGGGGTCCTGGCGACCGAGACGGTTCTCCACGGTGAAGAGCCGTGGAGCGGATTGAAACTTGAGCATGATCCAGGCAGCGGCGAGTGGTGCCAGGTTCTCCACGGTGAAGAGCCGTGGAGCGGATTGAAACTATCTGGCGCAGGCTTGCAGCAGCCAGCCGGCGGCGGTTCTCCACGGTGAAGAGCCGTGGAGCGGATTGAAACAGCGTGCCCGTTACGGGCGGCTAAACGCTGCGTGCGTTCTCCACGGTGAAGAGCCGTGGAGCGGATTGAAACTTCCTTTGGGTGTTTGGGTAGGTGGTTGCTGTCGTTCTCCACGGTGAAGAGCCGTGGAGCGGATTGAAACCAACCCGTATGGGTGGTAGTGAGGAAAGTCGGTGGTTCTCCACGGTGAAGAGCCGTGGAGCGGATTGAAACTTCTACTCGACACAAGAGCCCACCAACGCGGCCGGTTCTCCACGGTGAAGAGCCGTGGAGCGGATTGAAACACGCCAACCCAGTATTCGCCGACGGCAGCCGCAGGTTCTCCACGGTGAAGAGCCGTGGAGCGGATTGAAACAATATCAGGGCTTTTGCTATAGCCTGAATCCGGCGTTCTCCACGGTGAAGAGCCGTGGAGCGGATTGAAACATGAGTGAAAAACTCGATAATATGATGACAATTGGTTCTCCACGGTGAAGAGCCGTGGAGCGGATTGAAACTCTAATCGGTGATTTAATACAACGGAAAGTCACCGGGTTCTCCACGGTGAAGAGCCGTGGAGCGGATTGAAACCAACCATCGGAATCAAAAATGTCCAAAACCAATACGTTCTCCACGGTGAAGAGCCGTGGAGCGGATTGAAACACGACACACCTTTGATGCGTAGTTTAGGCTTACCGTTCTCCACGGTGAAGAGCCGTGGAGCGGATTGAAACTATGAGTCCGCGTGCGGGATTCGAGTGATTGACGTTCTCCACGGTGAAGAGCCGTGGAGCGGATTGAAACCCGGTACCGGCACTGTGCAGCTGCATGGCCGAACGTTCTCCACGGTGAAGAGCCGTGGAGCGGATTGAAACAGATTGCCTTCGATTCTTTCAGGAGATGCTCATGGTTCTCCACGGTGAAGAGCCGTGGAGCGGATTGAAACATACGCTGCGGGTCGAATATGGTGGAAAAGAGATGTTCTCCACGGTGAAGAGCCGTGGAGCGGATTGAAACGGATACGTGACTTCAATCGGCCCATTCACTGTCCGTTCTCCACGGTGAAGAGCCGTGGAGCGGATTGAAACGCACCCCGTTATGGTTCGCCACCAATTGGTGCCGTTCTCCACGGTGAAGAGCCGTGGAGCGGATTGAAACAAGATGGGGTACGGCAACGACAAGTTGCCGGAATGTTCTCCACGGTGAAGAGCCGTGGAGCGGATTGAAACAGATTGCCTTGGGTTTACGCGGCGCAGCCGCAGAGTTCTCCACGGTGAAGAGCCGTGGAGCGGATTGAAACACCAAGCCGGAGCACCAGGTACTCCAGCCCGACGAGGTTCTCCACGGTGAAGAGCCGTGGAGCGGATTGAAACATATGATGACGATGGGGTCGAGCGTGGCAGTCATGGTTCTCCACGGTGAAGAGCCGTGGAGCGGATTGAAACCCGTGAGTGATTGGGCCGCCGGGCTTAACGGCGGTTCTCCACGGTGAAGAGCCGTGGAGCGGATTGAAACCTTGTGCACCATGGCAGCGTCATGGGTTCGGGCGGGTTCTCCACGGTGAAGAGCCGTGGAGCGGATTGAAACGTGCAGAGGCCCGAGAGTTAGACCGGACGAAATTGGTTCTCCACGGTGAAGAGCCGTGGAGCGGATTGAAACCATAGTAGCGTCGGTTTTGTGTTCATTGTCGGCTTGTTCTCCACGGTGAAGAGCCGTGGAGCGGATTGAAACCGACTTTTGGTAGGCAGTTGAGCGGCTGGGTTTGGTTCTCCACGGTGAAGAGCCGTGGAGCGGATTGAAACCGACGTGCTCACACGCTTCCGGCTTTATTCCGGGTTCTCCACGGTGAAGAGCCGTGGAGCGGATTGAAACCATGCTGACGAGGCCAGATTGCTTCAGTTTTTCAGTTCTCCACGGTGAAGAGCCGTGGAGCGGATTGAAACGGACAGCCCCCATAGTTGTCGCACACTCTGTATTGTTCTCCACGGTGAAGAGCCGTGGAGCGGATTGAAACCCTTTAATTGCCACAGCCGCCAGGCACGTTGCCCGGGTTCTCCACGGTGAAGAGCCGTGGAGCGGATTGAAACCTTTTTATTGAAACACTTTTTTCGATGGAAGCCAGCGTTCTCCACGGTGAAGAGCCGTGGAGCGGATTGAAACCTGAATTCCCTGAATACCGCGAGGGTTGAAGCCTGGTTCTCCACGGTGAAGAGCCGTGGAGCGGATTGAAACACACGACAACTCGTCCAACTAGGAGACACAAAATGGTTCTCCACGGTGAAGAGCCGTGGAGCGGATTGAAACATCATCTACTGCTGGCCACGACGCTTCGTCGGAGGTTCTCCACGGTGAAGAGCCGTGGAGCGGATTGAAACCACGTGATAAAACAGTTAAGACCGTTGGACGCGGTTCTCCACGGTGAAGAGCCGTGGAGCGGATTGAAACTAATGAATCGAGGTCATCATGGTAACCACCGCTAAGTTCTCCACGGTGAAGAGCCGTGGAGCGGATTGAAACTACATCACCGCCTCTGCGCGTATCTTTCTCGCTGGTTCTCCACGGTGAAGAGCCGTGGAGCGGATTGAAACGCCGGCGTGCAAACAGATTTAAGTATGGGATTCATGTTCTCCACGGTGAAGAGCCGTGGAGCGGATTGAAACGAGTTTCCGGCCCGCGTAAATACCGTGGGTCGCCGTTCTCCACGGTGAAGAGCCGTGGAGCGGATTGAAACATCGCGTGCTTACTGTACCGCGAGCGCTGCGACCTGTTCTCCACGGTGAAGAGCCGTGGAGCGGATTGAAACGCGTAGCGGCCGCCGTCGGCGGCGCAGCCCGGGGTTCTCCACGGTGAAGAGCCGTGGAGCGGATTGAAACACATTTTGGGCGGTCCGCCGAAAATTGTTGGGAGGTTAGCCACGGTGAAGAGCCGTGGAGC
>JAJZGD010000020.1 GCA_021804985.1 Planctomycetota bacterium | reverse complement strand
CTCCTCGGTGTACCCTCTGCGTCAGGTACGCCATCGTCGCCGCTGCTTGATGGGCGCCAAAAATCACGCCGTCGCAACCCGGCGATTACTCGGACAGGCTCCTTGGACGGGCTCCCAGAGAGTTAAGAAGCCTCCCCTGAATTTGGAGTTCCAATGCCGATCCCCCCTGCTGGCGCTGATCCTGAAAAGGCTTCCGGGGCGGCCGCGCCAAAGCCACCGGGTAAAGTGTCATCGCCGGGTATTTCCAATGAGGCGCTGGCGGCGCTGGAAAAGCATTTTGGCGTTTCCAGCCCATCCGAGGCGCAAAAAAATGAGTCGGAATCGGTGAGCGCCACCGGCTTTGCCGCGATGCTCGCGCAAGGCTCGATGGTTGGTTCCTCCGGGTCATTGCCTGCCATCGGCGGCGCATCGGAAGCGTCGCGGAGGGATGCCGGCGAAATACCGGAGGCCAAAATTATTGAATTGCGTCCCGATGGCACGATGGCGGACCAAAAGACCGACCGGGAGAACGAACGGGAAAGCGAATCGGGAGAAGTGGATTCTGCACCGCTGCAACTCGATGATGCACCAACGAACCAACCGATCGTCTATGCGACCACGCAGGTTGACGATGCAGCGGATGAGCCTTCATCAAAACCGATTTCCCGATCACCCGCAGTTTCGGCGCCGCCGCGATCGGGCACGCGCCCTCGTTCCGCGGGCATGCCGGAGCATTACAAAGCCCTGATTCCGCTGCTGATTGCATTCGGTATTTTATCGATTGTCATCTCCGTTTGGGCCATTGCGTGGCTTACCGGAGCGCACGTGCCGTTTGCGCAGCAATCAGCGTCGCGCCGGCCTGATGCACAGATGAAACTATTTTGTCAGGTGGCCACCATCGGGCTGCCCCTGGGGCTGACCATGCTGGGTTTAACCGCATACATCTTCACGCGGTATCGGAAAAAAGTCTGACCATAGCCCCCGCAGCTATTGACATTTCACTTGAGAAAATTGAATAAGCAAGGATTTTTCCCGATCGTCGGCCGTCGGCTCGATCCTCCAATGCATTCAGGCGCCGCGCATTCGGCACATTTCAGACCCATCCCAATCCCGGCCATTACTCGGACAGGCTCCTAAGGCATCCACCATAAATGCGATGCGTCTTTTTTGCTCCGGCAAAAAAATCAGCCCTGTTTGCTGATACGCTGCGGCACAGCGCCGCGGGCGGCTTTGGCGTGATGCGGCGGATGGAGATAATTGCCCAGCCCGACAATGATCGTTGAGAGAACCAACGTAATGATGCCCGCCGTGATAAGTCGGTGCGTCTTTTTGCTGGTGCCTTTCCACTCGTGGAGAATAACGCCCCAGATCGTGGCAAAAATAATGATACTCGCCATATGCAGAGTCCATCCGGAGAATTTGCCGGCAGCGGGCATTTTGGTTTGGCCCATGGTGTAAAAGAAAAACTGCAGATACCAAGTTACCCCGGCGGCCGCGGAGAGTGCATAATTTCTGAAAAGCGGTACGCGAATAGCATCCTCAGCTGAGATCGGGGCGGTGGAGGGCTCGGTATACGCAGGCCCGTCAAGCCCGGCGACAATCCGTCCGGCATCGCTGGCCATGACTGGTGCGATATATTGGCCGCCGCTCCGATTTTTCAGGTGCAGGATCACGCACCAGATGAAGTTGGTTGTAAAGCCGCCCCAAAGCAGAACAATTAAGCTGGGCAACCCATTCCAGATATTCCATCCATGATGCTGGGCGAGCAATAACTTGCTGGCGGATTTAATTGGCTTTCCCGCCGTGATGCCAAAATTAAAGCACGCGCTCATGAGGCCGGAAAAGGTCGCAACCATTATACCTTTGGTGAAGTTGAATTCCTTAACAACTTTCCTTTTCTGCTCGACAGGCAGTTCCCGCTCTTTACTCATGCCAGCCGCCCCGCTAATGGCGATACCGCTTAGGCATACCAGCACACCGAGCAGTATCACTTCGCCATAGGGGTGAGTCAGAAGATGGCCGAACTTCCCGTTGTAAATGGGAACCGCCAACGTTCCAAATGCGGCGCAATAACTCAGGGCGATCGCCATCCCCAGACCGATGCCGAGGTAGCGCATGGTCAGACCGAAGGTTAGTCCCCCCATGCCCCAAAGCACGCCAAAAAAATAAGTCCAGAACAGTGTTGCGTGGCTGACACTCGAAATCGCGTGCCAAAAGTGCGGCACCAGCAGCCATGCAAAACAGGTCGGAGCGACAATCCATGAGAAAAATCCACCAACCAACCAATACGTTTCCCAGCTCCAGCGTTTGACACCGCGAAATGGCAGGTAAAAGCTGGCCGACGCCAACCCACCCGTCCAATGCAGTGCCACCGCTTCAAACCAATTTGTGCCGCCGCCCGTACTCAAATTTATTCCGCCAATTAAGTGTGAACATTTGGCCAATTGATGATGGCAATCTAACGCAGAATCGCCGTAACCTCAAACCGATTTCAAGTGAATATTCATGTGGTTGGTAATGAATCGCGGCGACCGAGCCAAATGCCCGGTTACCGTCATGAAAATCCGCGGAATGTCCCCGTGCAGGCCGTAGGCATGATCGCCGATCTCTGCCCACCGTGCTATCATCACCGCGAAGTAGGACGAGCGATAAGAACCGGGCGCGCGGAGGCTGGTGAAAATGGTTGATCAACATTACATCGCCGTTGATTTGGGAGCTGAATCCGGGCGCGTGATGCTCGCGAAAATCGGAGCGGATGGCGTGTGCCTTCGCGAAATGCATCGATTCTCCAACGAGCCGCTGCGCGCCGCAGAACATCTGGAATGGAATATCTCGAAGCTTTGGGCGGACGTGCAGGTGGGCATTGCCAAGGCCGTTGCCGAAGAGAAGGATGTGGCGGCGATCGGTGTTGATACGTGGGGCGTGGATTACGGATTACTCGATGCTCGCGGCAAACTTTTGGCGAACCCCGTCCACTATCGTGATCCGAGAACGGCGGGAATGCCGGAAAAGTTCTTTTCACGCATGGCGCGCGACAGCCTTTATCGTATCGCGGGTGTCCAAACGCTCGAGCTCAACACCCTTTTCCAGCTTTGCTATCTCGCCGGACATCAGGAATCCACGCTGCAGGAGGCAAAAACGCTTTTATACATTCCCGATTTGCTGACCTATTGGCTTTGCGGCTTCATCGGTCATGAATACACCATCGCGAGCACGTCGCAAATGCTCGATGCCCGGAAGCGCGTCTATGCACCAGAGATACTGGCCAATATCCCGCTCCGCGCGGACATTTTGCCAGCCATTATTTCTCCGGGAACAGTGGTGGGAAAGCTATTAACGGGGTTGGCCGGTGTGCCCGCCGCTGCCGCCGCCATACCCGTGGTCGCGGTGGGCAGCCATGATACCGCCAGCGCTGTCGCCGGCGTGCCGGCGATGGGCAAAGATTGGTTGTTCCTCTCCAGCGGCACGTGGAGCCTGCTCGGCGCCGAAATGGATGAGCCGATCCTTACTCGGCAGGCGATGGAATTCAATTTGACCAATGAAGGGGGCGTGGGGGGCACCATTCGCCTTATAAAAAATATTCCGGGCATGTGGTTGCTTCAAGAATGCCGCCGTGCGTGGAGCGCTGCGGGGCAGTCCCTTAATTACGCGGAGTTGGTCAATCTTGCCCGCGTGGCGCCATCGCATACCGCGTTGCTGAATCCGGAGGATTCAGGCCTGATGCAGCCGGGTGATATGCCGGCAAAAATTGCGCAGCAATGCCATCGCACCGGCCAGCCTATTCCAGAGTCGCCGGGAGAGTTTGCCCGCGTAATTTTTGAATCGCTGGCTGTCACTTACGCCAGCGTATGCGCGATGCTCACGGCGGTTACGGGCCGCCAATTTTCGCAGCTTTACATTGTTGGCGGCGGATCACAAAACGATTTGCTGAATCAAATGACCGCCGATGCCACGGGGCTGAAAGTGTTTGCTGGGCCGGTTGAGGCGACGGCCATTGGCAATGTGCTGGTTCAGGCGATGGCAGTGGGACAGATTGAATCCTTGGATACCGGGCGCCGGCTGGTGGCCAAAACCGCCAGCATTCGCCATTTCGTTCCTCGTGGCACCGATCGATGGACTGCGTGGGCGGAAAAAATTAAGCGAACGCCGGCTTATATGAATGAATGATCGGTCTTGTGACTTTTTCCCCGCTTGGTGGCGGCTCTCCGCTCATAACCACTTTCGCGATGGGCGACGAGCGGATCTGCCGGAAGACCGTGGGCCTTTCTCCACTCCGCGACCAGCGGCCGCGTGTCGGTAAAAAATGCATCTTTCAGGATATTCTCGCTGCGAACCAAATCTTCGCTGGCTTGCGACATGGCGAGTGCCTTGCGGTCCACTAAGCACGCCTTGGTATAAAGCTGTTGAGCCATGTCCACGGTCTGAATCATCGCTTCAATCTTTGGCTTAAGGTTATGGCTCTGATCGACCATATACGCCAAGGCCGGAACCGCGTCATTGCGGAAGCGATAATTTTCAATCTCGTGGAATATGCGGAATATCTGGTACGGATCGATTGAGCCGAGGGTCAAATCATCATCGGCATATTTCCGATCGTTGAAGTGGAATCCACCGAGCATGTTTTCATCGAGCAGCCACGCAACAATTTGTTCAATATTGGTGGCTTGATAGTGGTGGCCCGTATCCACCAGCACTTTCGCATTGGGGCCGGCGGCTCGTGCCAGCACATAGGCCATGCCCCAGTCCGCAATATCGGTGGCGTAAAACGCGGGCTCAAAGGGTTTGTACTCCACCAGCATGCTCATGCCCGCCGGCAGGGCGGCGTGAATCGCCTTGAGCGCTTCGGTCATGGCCCTTTTGCGTTCGATGATATCCGCCTGACCGGGATAATTGGTGCCATCGGCAAACCAGAGCGATATGCAGTTGCTGCCGACCGCTTGGGCAATTGCGACTGAATGCAGGATGTGGTCTATGGCCATTTGGCGGATGCTTGCGGAGCGATTGGCCAGACTTCCCCATTTGTATTGCTGCGATTCAAAAACGTTGGGATTGATCGCGCCAATTTTCACACCATGCTTTTTGGCGGATTTAAGGACGGCCGCCAAGGGCTGGCCCTTGGGAAAATCCCACAGTGTATGGACGGCGACGGTGGGGCACGCACCGGTCATTTTGTGAACCTGCCCGGCATCGGCCAGTTTTTCATCAATGGTTTTCGCCGCCGCCGTTTGCAGGAATTTTCCGAAGCGGGTGCCGGTATCGGCAAAGCCCCAGGATGGCAGCTCGATTTTAAATTCGTCCAAACGTTGGAAGATGATGTCATGCGTTTTCGCCATAGCCGGTTCCTTCGCCAGAGTGGAGGTTGATCAGCAATCAGAAGAAGGTTAAAGGCCGCTCTGGGATTTCGTCAAGCGGTGGGGCGCATGCCCTTCATGCGCACCGCGAAGCGTCGCGAATTGCGGCCATTTAAGAAAATGGCCGACGCGTGTACGATGATGATTTGGGCGGACGGATTGATTCCATCCCGCCATCTAATGGCCACCACGAGGAGACGACCTTGCCTACTCAACTGCAAATTCGGCGCGAAATGTGCGATATTGGGCACCGCATATGGCACCGCGGATACTGCGCCGGCAATGAGGGAAACCATAGTGTTCGAATTTCAGATGATCGCGTTCTGTGCACACCCACGGGCGTTTCAAAGGGTTTTCTGACGCCGGATCAGATAACCATTGTCGACATGGATGGCAAACAGATCGATAAAAAAAATAAAATGAAACGCACCAGCGAAGTACTTCTGCACCTGCAATTGTACCGAGCGCGAAAGGATATCCGATCGGTCGTGCATTCGCATCCGCCGCACGCCACAGCTTTCGCCATGGCCAATATTCCCATTCCGGAAGGGATTCATCCCGAGGCGGAGGTGTTCCTCGGCAAGGTGCCCATGGCGGATTACGTAACGCCGAGCTACAAAGACCTTGGCGAATCGGTGGTTGCGGTTATGAACCAGGACACCAATACGGTCATGATGGGTAACCATGGTGCAGTTTGCTTTGACAGCACTTTGATGGGGGCGTACTACAAGCTGGAAATATTGGATGCCTACTGCCGAATTTTGCTTTTAACCGCCGGCCTTGGTCGCATCAATGAACTGACCCCGCAGCAGATGTTTGACCTTTTAACGGTCAAGGCAAAATTTGGGCTTGCCGACCAGCGGCTTGAAACCGCGCTGAAGGGTGGGATCGGAAAAGACAATCGAGAATTTCTAGCCGCGTTCGGCCGACGCAAAAAAGACTGAACAAACGCGGGTCCGCCGGCATGGATGTTGCGTCTAATGCGCCAGCCGCCGATATGCCGGGGATAAGCCAGCAGCGGCGTTAAATCCCGGTCGGGGTTATTGCCACCTGGGAGCCATGCCTGCCGGCCAGCCGCCTCCGCCTGCCGATGTACCAGCGGAAGCGCATAACAACAAAACTAATTCGGTTGTGGCGACAGATTACAGCGGCCGGGCAATGGTTTGCGGGCGCAAATAATCGTTAAATGTCTCCGGGCTGTTTACGCCGCCTCCCATACCGCTAAGGTTGGCGCCTCCATAGGGCAGGCCGTAGGCAAAAACATTATGTGCGTTAATCCAACTGTTTCCGGCAACCAATTTCTCGGCCACGCGATTGGCTCGCTTTAAATCCGTGCTCCAAACACTATTGGCCAAGCCATAAGAAAGGCTGTTTACTTCCCGGATCGCGGTGTCTTCATCGCGAAAACGCAAGACGTAGGCACTGGGGCCGAAAATTTCCTCACGGCAGCAAATATTATTGCTGGGGCCGGCAAGCAGGCTCGGGCTGACATAAAATCCCCCTTCATGCCCGGTGATGCGCAGCGTCTCGGGTTCGAGCACCAGCGTTGCCCCCTCCTTTTTGCCATTTTCAATGTAGCGGTTCACTCGATCAAGTTGCACTCGGCTTACCAGCGGGCCCATCTGTGTTTGACGGTCTAATGCCGGGCCGACGCGAATGCTCTTGAGTGCGTGCGCGGCCTTAGAAACGAGTTGGTCGTAAATCTTTTCGTGAACGATCCAGCGTGTGGCAGTGCAGCAAACCTGCCCGGTGTTAAGCGTGATCGCGGCGGCGAGCTTCTCTGCGGTGGCATCAATATCCACATCATCAAAAATAACCGCCGCGCCTTTGCCGCCCAATTCCAGTTTGCACGGTATTAAATTTCGTCCACAGGTTTCTCCGACCATCCTTCCCACTGCCGGAGATCCGGTGAACGACATCCGTTTGATCAGGGGATGCGCCGTCAGGGCACTGCCAGCGCCTGCCCCCGTCCCAACCACCACGTTGAGCACGCCAGCGGGCAGGCCGATTTCCGCTGCGAGTTTGCAAACATAAAGCGTGGTGAGCGGGGTAACCTCCGACGGCTTAACCACTACGGTATTGCCCGCAGCCAGCGCCGGCATCACACCCCACATCAAAAGATCGTAGGGAAAATTCCATGGAAAAATAAATCCGCAAACCCCGTAAGGCACGCGATGGGTGCGTGCTTCCAAATTCTTGATGGCCAGCGGAATGTTGTAATGGGCGTGGACCGCAAGATCGGCGAAATAGCGCACGCCATCAACGCCAAAGGGGATATCAAACCCCTCGCTGTTAACGATGGCCTTCCCCACATCCATCGACTCAAGCTGTGCAAGCTCGGCCGAATGCTTAGTCAATTTATCCGCAAGACGATGAAGCATCACGCTGCGCTCGTTGGCTGGCAGCGATGCCCACGCGGGAAATGCTGCCTGCGCGGCGCGGGCGGCGGCATCAATTTCCGGCGCCGCGCCCATCGCCACCTCGCATATCACCGCGCCGGTTGATGGATCGATGACATTTTCAACTGCGTGGCCGCTGCCGGCTGTCCACTTGCCGCCGATGAAATGCTGCAAAGGGGACTTGATAAAATCAGCGACATTAGATAGAAGCTTTTCCGCCATGGTCGTACCTCCAATTTAAATTTGACTCGTCGCGACAAAGCATACCCCGAGAGTTATCGCGAGCAAAGCCGGTCGGCGCTTCGCAATATACACGGCATTCTCCGCCGCGCTACCCGCGTTTATCCGCCATTCCCTTTCGCAGCGCCGCAGGCGCCACGATGTTTCGGGACGGACCGCCGCTTAATCTTCGGCCCGCCGTCATTAACATGCCCTCGCACCGCTAAAATGAACCAACCAGCGACGCCGCCGTCGGGCCTTTTGCCACCCGTTCCATGGACTAATCCACCACGATGGCGTACAGATATTTTGGGCCATGCACGCCCGTTACCAATTTCATTTCAATATCGCCGGTTTTACTTGGCCCATTGATCACCACCACGTTGGATGGCATTTGGCCGGCATTATCGCCAAGTATCCGTGGCATGGCGTCGATAAGATCGGGCAAAATGCGGCTCGCCGGAACCAGCACAATATGCAGCGGAATGGTGAGCGTCGTGGAGCGCCCAAAGCCCGCATCACTCCAGACCAGAAACGCGCCGCTATCTGCCATGCCGTAGCGACAGTCCGTAATTGCGGCATCGCACTCGAAGGCCATGGCCGCGCAATCGGGCTCACCCCATCGATGAATCTGGTAGGCGCGGGCCTGGAGAAATTCACCCATGGGCGCAAGGCGGCCATCTGAAAAATTCAGCATGATCGATTTAATATTTTGCTCAGAGAGAATGGCGTTGACGGCAGCGTTGATTCCCGCTGCATCCGTTCGGTGCACGGTCATACCGTTGCTTTTGGCTCGCTCAACCCACCGCGCCACACGTTCGGGGTTATCCACAGCAACCTCGCGGAAGCAGGCCTCATCCCGCATGGGGCGCGATTCGGGGCGGGGCGGGGCCGCACCAGGATTATGACCGAGCGCTCCGCGAACGGTTTTGAGAAACAACTCCCGATTATTGCGGGAGTCCGGCGACCGCTGGTCGCTGCTGTCTTGCGACATTAATACACCCTCTGCACTCTGACATTCGGGCCTGGGCATCAACGTGATTCTTTTCGCCGCTGATCAGCGCGATATTGTTTGTAAACCTGGCGGAAATCCTGCTTGGCCGGTGCAGGAAAATCTCGTTGCATCGTCCACCCGTTCGCCGGTGGCGGCAATTTCCGTATCCACCCATCTTTGCCGCGCAGCGCTCGCATACCTATTTTTTGTGCGATCTGGCTTAGGCGGTAGGTCCATCCATGGCACAGCGCCCATGACCACATGCGAAAAATCAACCGCTCTGCCAGTGGCGTAATCTTTCGCTGGACCTGATCGCCGCGCAGCATGATCAAAAATTTTGGAATATCAATTTTTACCGGGCATGCCTCAAAGCACGCGCCGCACAGGCTCGATGCGTGCGGCAGGTGTTTGTGCTCTTCCAAACCATTGAACAGCGGCGTGAGCAGCGCTCCGATGGGGCCAGGATAAACGCTGCCATACGTGCGGCCACCGACTTTCCGGTAGATCGGGCAGGAGTTCAGACAGGCGCCGCAGCGAATGCATCGAAGTGTGTCGCGATATTCGCCCGCCAGAATGCGCGACCGCCCGTTGTCCATCACGATGAGGTGAAATTCCTCCGGCCCGTCGAGTTCCCCGGGGCGTCGAGAGCCGCTGACGATGCTGCTGTATTGCGTGAGCGACTGCCCGGATGCGGATCGCGCCAGCAATTTCAGAAATACTGGCAGGTCATCCAGCGATGGAATGAGCTTCTCCATACCCATAAGCGCCACATGAATTCGCGGTCTGGAAACGCACATGCGCCCGTTCCCCTCATTGCAGCACACGACGACCGAACCGGTTTCGGCAATCGCAAAATTTACGCCGCTTACACCCAAATCCGCCTGATCAAATCGGTGGCGCAGGTGCACCCGGGCCATTTCCGCCAGGGCCTGTGGATTGTCCGTAAATTCAGTCTTGAAATACCGCGCGAATATATGGCCAATCTCGGCGGCATTTTTATGTACCACTGGCATCACCAGATGGGTGGGGTGGTCGTGATCCACCTGCAAAATAAACTCTCCCAGATCGGTTTCCAGCGGCTCGATGCCGGCCTCGGTCAGGGCGTCATTCAGCTCGGTCTCTTCGCTGACCATGCTTTTGCTTTTTACGACCAGTTTGCTTCCGGTACGCTGGGCAATTTCGACAATTAGCCGATTGGCCTGCGTGCTGTCCATGGCGTAGTGAACGTGGCCACCTTGCCGCGTAATGTTTTCTTCCAGCAGCTCAAGGTAATAATCCAGATGATCCAGCGTGTGGCGTTTGATCTGCCCCGCCAACTCGCGAAGCGCATCCGCGTCCGGCAGTTCCGCCAGCGCGATCTTGCGGCTCATATCCTTTTTTGTAACGGAGTTATCCATGGCCGCCTGAAGCTGCGTGTCTGAAGAAGCTTCATGGGCGTCGGCCATAAAATCGGTGCGGAATACGGGCAGCGATACGCGGGTCCGGCCCGGCGGTGAGTCGGTTATGCCGCTGGTCATGACGGCACGCTGGTGGCGCCGTTGCCAGCACCCTTCGCTGCGCTACCTGGGGCGCCGGTTGCGGCGCCATCTGCGGCGCCTTGGGCTGCGCTATGTTCGATGGCCGATGAAATAATCTGTGCGATATGGCGCACGTGGATGGATGCACCTTGTCGGTGGCATGCGCCGGCGATATTCATCGCGCAGCCGCCGTCATTAACAATCATTGTGTCCGCTCCGGTGGCTTGTCCGCATTGCACTTTGTCGTTCACCATGGCGCCGCTGATGTCGGTGTATTTAATGGCGAACGTGCCGCCAAAACCGCAGCACTGATCCGCCTTTTCCATAGCTGCGAACTGTGAGCCGCCCAGCTGTTTAATAAGATTAATGGCGGGTGCTCCGCTGGCACCAAGGGTTCTAAGATGGCAGGTGAAGTGGTAGGTGAATTTTTCATCAGCCGGAAGCGTAAGCCCGGTTAAATCCACCTTGAGCACTTTGGTCAGAAACTCCACATATTCATAGCAGCGTGCCGCAAAGCCAATGGCTCGGTCATGGAGCGATGGGTCATCATGAAAAAGCTCCGGGTAGTGGGCGCGAATCATGGCACAGCAGGAACCGGACGGCGTAACGATGTAATCCGCATGCCGGAATACATCGAGCATGCGCACCGCGAGTGCGCGAGCATCCGCCGGGAAGCCATTATTAAATGCGGGCTGGCCGCAGCAGGTCTGCGCCGTCGGAAAATCCACTTCGCAACCAAAATGTTCCAGCGATGTAACCACGGCCATGCCAACGTCGGGGGCAAACAGATCGGTGAGACACGCTACAAACAAACTGACTTTCATAATGCAAAGGATAGGCGCTGCCATCCAATACTTCAAGAAAAAGACGCTTTCCGCCGAGCCGGGCCACTTGTGCGGGAGGTGGCCGCCGCCGAGGAGCCTGCCCGGGTACGGCTCGTGATGGCGATGGCGATTATTCGGACAGGCTCCCGGCAGCTGCGTTGGTAGTCCGCGGCGTGGCTAAATCCGGTTTCGTGGACGGCCCAATATTTTGACGGCAGGGCATTCACGGCCTAATCTACATCCTTCTTTTGATATTCGGAGAAAACTTTTGAAAATCGGCATTCTAACTTTCGGCGATGGCAGAGAACGTGTTACCAAGGCCTCTTCGGCAGATTGCATGACGTTTCAGCGTAACCTCGCGAAGTTTCTTGCCAGCCATGGGCATGAAGTGGTGACGGGCAATCAGGTCGTGTGGAATCACGAAACCGTCAATCAGCAGTGCAGGCGGTTGAATAACGCCAAAGTTGACGCCGTGGTTTTTAATTTTGTTATATGGAGCTACCCGGATCTTACCGCGCAGGCGGCCATCCGCTTTGATCCATCGATCAGCATCATGATGTATGGCGTGCTTAATCCGTCGTATCCGGGGTGGGTGGCGTATTTTGCCAGTGCCGGATCCATGACGGAAATTGGTCGCCCGTTTTCACGGGCATTGGGTGATCTCGCCGATCCCGCGGTGTCCGATGCCTTTGTGCGTTGGTTAACCGATGCCGATCCGCTGGGCAGAAAAAAGGGAATTGTGGCTGCCCGGGCATTGCACGGCCAGCGCTACGGGCGGTTTGATGGCCCGTCAATGGGGATGTACACCGGCCATGTGGATGAAAGCCAGTGGATGCGAGATTTTGGCGTGCACGTGGTACACCGCGGGCAATTATGGTTTTGGGAGATGGCGCAAAAAATCGAGACCAAACGCGTGCAAGCCGGACTCGATTGGCTGGAAAGTGTCTGCAAGGAGGTAAAATATGATGGGAAAAAACTGACGCGGGGGGTGCATGGTACGCTTGCCCGGCAGGTTCGCATGTATCTGGCGCTTAAAGATTACTGCCGGGATGATGGTATCGATTTCTGCGGCCTGACCGGCCAATTGGACATGACCGAGCAGCCGCACATGTGCATCATGGATGTTCAGGAGGCGCTTCTTAATGACAATGCCGACTGGGAGCAGGCAAAAAAAAAGCCTCTCATCTGTGCGACGGAATGCGATTCAAATGGCGCTTTAACCATGCAGTTAATGCACTTGATCAGCGGCACGCCGGTCCTGTTTGCCGACATGCGGCATTATTTCGCCGAGTATGACGTTTATGATTTGGTTAATTCCGGCCAGCATGCGCCGTGGTTCAGCCGGCGGCATAAGGACTACCGGAAAAATTGGGCCGACGTGACACTGTATCCCGCTATGGATTTTTATTTTCATGCCGGCGGCGCAAGCGTGCAGTTTTATGCCCAGCCTTCTGATTTAATCACCCTGGGGCGAATCACCCGGAAGCGGGGGCAATTTCAGATGCATCTGGTGCGGGCGAGTGTGCCCGACATTGGCCTTGAAACCATGGAAAGCCTGGCGCGGCAAACAACATACACCTGGCCACATATGTTTGTTCGCTTCAAATGCCCGCCGGAGGCCATTGGCATCCATTACAGCTCCAATCATATCCACGGAATTTTCGGCGATCATGTGGCATCCCTGTCAGCCGCCGGCGAAGCCCTTGGAATGGATGTCACGGTTTTGGCATGACAGCCCGGCGCTTTGAGCACGTCGGTCGCCGCTGCTGCCAGTGCCGCCGCTATTGGCGCCGGAGGTTGGCAATACAATTCAGCGATTCGAGCTCGCTGGCTGCGGGATTCGCGGGGTATGTTCGGCCTGCGGAAGGGGGGCATCGGCCTTCGTCCGCGCGCGTCCTCAGATTTTGTTGGGGCCTGTCGATGATATTACCGTGCTACAGGCGGCCGGGGGATATCCTGCCGGGCTGGTTTCGGCGATTATTATGGCGGCCGTAAACGGGGGTTGCTCATGGGTTATCTGCGATTATTCCGCCGGATTGAAATCGCGCCCGGCCTGACAATGAATATTAGCAAGCACGGCGCTTCAATTTCCGCCGGCGTGCGTGGTGCCCATGTAACCGTTGGCCGAACCGGCTTGCGGCGAACCGTGGGGATACCGGGCACTGGCGTTTTCTACACTTCGCACACGGGGCTGCATTCAGGCGTTCATACGGGACAACACTTCCACACTGGCGCAGCCGCACCACCCACCGGCCCACCAACGAGGAACGCACTGGTGCTATTGATTCTGTGCACATTTCCGGGGCCGTTTGGTGTTTATCGGATTTACGCCGGCCGATTTGTCGGGGGCTTGATCATGCTGGCCCTGATGTTGACGGTCGTGGGGGCGATTATCGCCATTCCGTGGTGGATTGTGGAGTGGATCATGGTTGCACGCGGCCAATTCCACGATGCGCACGGCAATCGTATCAGCTGGTAACACGGTAACCATAATAAAACCCATCAACCTTGACGCCCCTGGCAATGTGCAGCCCTTACGGTTTGGGAGGGGGCGTCTCGGCGCATGCTGCGGTGGCCTTGGCAGTTGCCGGCGGAAAAAGTCTGCCGGGCCGAAGTGAAGCAATCCCACATGGACATTGCGGAAGAAGCGATGTTTTTTTAAATGCGCCCGACAGGGATCGAACCTGTGACCTGCGGTTTAGGAAACCGCCGCTCTATCCAACTGAGCTACGAGCGCCGCATAGCGGTGCAAACGCCTTGTCATTCCGGCATCCGCAGGCCGGCGGTGCGAATTATACTGCCGCCCAAGCATGGCGACTATTACCCCGCCTGCGGAGCAAAACCGTTTTTGCACGCCGGAACCGAACTCCCCAGCCCCCGGTCGCGGGCGTCCGGCAACTCAGTGGCCTCCAAACGGGAATGCCAGAATGCGCAGCGGTATGGGGGCGATGATCGGCTTGCTTATTGGGCCGTAAACATGCAATTGTAAGAGCTGCGATCGGGCCATGCCGAAAATGAGGCCGAGCAATGGGATCGACGTGCCCGACGGCGATTGGGTGATGAGCTCTAAATCCAGTTGCTCCGTGGCCAGATTCATATGCCCGCGGCCCAGCAGATCAACGCCGGGGCTTTCCAATTCAATTTTGCTGAACTTCAGTGTTTCACCTTTAATCTGATACGTGATTTGCGCGTGGTTGAACGAAGAACTCACGGGCAGCCGCAAAGTGGCAATTTGCAGCAATCCCATGGAAAGCGGCACATTGTAAATATCAGCCTTGGTGATCGTCAGCGATCCGCTGCCACGTGTGCTGTTGATATCACCGAGTATCTGCGACAAATCAACGTTGGCATCGACGATGCCGGAACTCGCCGAAGGTTCGTTGGCTTTTGCGTGTCTCACCGGGGCGGGCTTTGTGGATGCCGAAACCTTTTGAGTTTTCAGCAGATCGACGAGCTGCGCGCCAGTCAAATGAAAATGCGCGGTGAATGATGGCGAGTGGCTAACGTGCAGATCCACTTCGCCGGCCAGCTTTCCGTCGGCCACGCTGCCGGTAATGTGGCTTATTTTGACGGTGTTGGTGAGGCGATCTCCAATCACTTCCCCCTTGATGGCGCGAGCCTTGTGCCCCGCAATAAGCACGTGTCGCAGGTGGAATTCGCCCGCGAGATCAGGAACGGTTTCATGGGCATCGAGATCGCCGGCAATGGTTACCACGCCCTTACCGATCGTCGCTTTCAGGGTATGCTTCAGGCTCAGGTTGTGAAATATGAGCGAACCAACAAACTTCCAGCCGGGGCCGGATTTTTCAATGCGGCGTTCCAAATCGGAAAAATACAGTTCAAAACCGCCGATGGGATGCACGCCAAGAACAAATTTTCGCGCTTTCTTCGGCAGGATGGCAAGCCACTTGAGTGGTATGGTGGGGGAGATAGCCTGCGCTTTAAGTTTCAGCAATCCCGTTTTGGGTATATAAAAACCCGATGCGCTGAGCGTGATCGGGCCCGCATCTGCCAGGATCGATTGAACCTGCACCTTTCCACCCTTCACGACCAGGCGCCCGGAAATATTGGTAACGGGCGCGGGAAACTTTAATGGGGAAAGTGTCATGTTGCTTGGCTTAAGGGTAATGCCCAGGTGGGTAATCTCCTGCCACAGCGTTGCATGACCGTGGTGCGAGATGGAAAGACCGAGATGAAATCCGCCCCCGAGTCGGCCGCTGGGTCGATATTTCCGCCACATTGCCTGATATTTCAGCGGAAGTTGCCGCGGGGGGGTGGCCGTTAGAACCAGGCCCTTCCACTCGCCCTGAGATTGAACGATGACCGGCCCGGTCTGCGGATCATGAACCTTGACCGTGGCGTGCACCGAGGTCGCGGAATCGCCGGCGATGTTTCCATCAATGGATTGAACGTCAAAGTGATTTGGCGAAATAGTTGCCTGCGCAGAAACGTTCGTCAGCGGCCAGGGCAGAAGTTTCGGATGAAGGGTCGCGCCGCTAAGCGTCAAGGAGCCGACAACATTCGGAGATCCGTCGGCGCCGCGCCCGATCATGGCATTAATATTTACGCGTCCGCCCGTCGCACGGAAAGGTTTAAGGGCGTGCTCAAAGCTTCGTGGAAGGCTGTACACCATATCCCGGGTTACCGGCAGGTTAACAGCAACCAGATGCACGTGCGGTTTCATGGCCGAAAGTTTTCCAGAGTTGTAATTCACATTGCCGGAAAAAGTGATGGAGCCGTGCTTCCCCACGGGGGCAGTAAGTTTAATGATTTTTGTCAGCCGATCAGAGAAATAGATTTCCCCATGGACATGGTGCATCACGTAGGGGAAATCATGATAATAGCCGGTGACATCCTGAGGAAAAATATGCAAGACAACTTTGGGACTTGAATGGTCGCTCGCCGGGCGGGTTACGTCCGCCCTAAATGCGCCATATCCCACCGGCGTGAATTTGTCCCAAATATGTTTGATATCCCGCGGCAGACAATCCGCGAGTCGCCGATCAAAGTAGCCGCGCGGCGAGGCGATGCGCAGATCAATCGGGCCGCCGGATTCATTGATGGACACCATGCCGTTAAGCGTTACGGGAAATGTTTCGGCGGTGGCGCGCACATCGATAAATCGAATTCGATGGGTGGTGAATCGAATTAAGCCATGAACATGGCTGATTGGGTATGGAAAATGAACATATCGCGCGGCCATGTCAAGGCAGCGGATCGTTCCCGCGATATGCGTATCGCCATTGTCGGTGTCCTGCGAAACATGGACGGTGACATCGAGCAGCCCACGGGGTCGCAGCCGATAAAAAATGCCGTCCGCCACCGCAAAGGTGGACGTTCGAAAAATGGGCGGCAAGCGCGGCGGCAGGTTCATATGGGGCAATTGCACGGTAACGCTGAAGGGGTCGCCCGCATTCAGGCCATCGAATTTGGCGTGCGGAACCACAAATGCCCATCCCATGGCGGTGCCGTGCAATCCGGAGATCGTTAATACATGGCCGCGCAGCAAAACTTTGCCGCTCAGGTTATCAATAGGAATCGGCACGGACCCAAGCCGCTTACTATGAAAAGGGATGGCCAGAGAAACGCCCGCAAGTTGGGCCCCAACTTCTATGTGATTGCCCGGACGGATCCGGAAAAAAATATCCGCAATACGCCCGCGTAGGCCCAAACGCGACCAAAGCAATTGCGCCTGCGGCGGCAAACTGCGGTCAAAGGCGCCGCTGAGGCGGAGGCTCGGCACGCGCGCCGCGAACTGCTGGGTTTCAATATTCCAGCTGGCCGTTAAGTGCAATCCGGGATGGCCGTGGATTGACCGCTGCTGAATTTGGATGGCATATAAAACGCGCGAATGGTTAACCGGCTGGAGGATACCGTCAATAATGCTGGCCCCGGTGGCTGTGTATTTTCCTCCCTTGATTTGTCCCCAGCGCACCACAGCACCGGAAAGTTGAATCGACGGAAGATGGATCGGCTCTGATGGCCGCCGCGGCAACGCCGCCGCTGCTGGGTGCGTGGCTGTGGGATGTCTGGAATGGGAGTGCGTCAAAAAGCTTTCATAATTCCAGCGTCCATTATCCATGTCTTCGACCAGATTCACGACGGGATGAATAGCGCTAATGTGCGACGCCGACAATCGGCCACTTACGAGGCCCAGCCAATTGAAATCGACGCGCACCACGTCGGCGGAAAACAGGCGGGTGGGGATCTTTCCGACTTTCGTCGTTAAACGCACACCAGAAAGCTGCAGCACGCCCGATAGAGATATATGCGCCGACTTGACGGTCACGTGCCCATCAAGAGCATGGGAGAGCAGAATCTCCGCCATGCCGGCGAGTCGTTTGGAGCTCGTCATGTATACGACGCCACCGATGAGGCCGGCGAGCAGCAACAGCGCAATGATTCCCACCCATCGTCGCAGTCCGCCGATGAAGGTCGCGTGGGGTGCTCGGTGCGCATAGCCAACGGAGCCGGTCTTCCACCATTTGGCGGGATTGGCGCGGGGATAATTGCCGAGCGATTCCATAGGGCTCCATCAGGCCGGGCTCCACCAACGCAGGCTCGAGAGGGCAAGATTCCGGATCATGCGCGCGGCCGCGAAAGCGGCGGTATATTGGTGCACCACGCCGTCCATGCGCGGCACACACCGACTGCTGCGAGTATACCAATCAAGGGTATCAGGGGTACTCGGTATCGCACGGAGCCCAAAAAAATCGCATGCATGGCAGTTAAGTATAAAATCGGTATCAGAATGATTCCTAGCAAGATGCCGTGCGATTTTTCCCGGCACAGCCAAATCAGCCCCCGGATCGCAAACAGATATTGGGCAACGTACCAGATGGTGAGCGCCAAATTCAGCCACCAGTTGCGAAATCCATCGGCATGCAGCCACGGCGACCATGTTCGGCCGATCTTAATGACCGCCAACCGCGCTATCCGCAACGGATGGTGCGCGATGCAGCCAAATGCCATTTGGGTCCACCGATTGTCGCGCTGGCTTTCATTCAGATGCTTCATGGCGGGGGGCAAAGCAATGTCGGATTGACGCGGGCCGCCGGTTGCACCCGCATAAACCGATTCATATAAGCTAATCCCCTCGAGTGTGGAAAAGCGAAAAAAATTGCTGTGAAACATGTCCCAGTTTCTTATCCACCAGGGCATCATGCCCAGCAATACAATCGCCAGAATAACCACACCATGCACGAGCTTACGCCCCCATGTCGCGGCTTTGCCCTTCCACAAATACAGGGCCAGCAGGGGAAGAAGGCAGAGTGCAATTTCGGCTCGCACATAGATGCTCATGACGAAAAGCAACGCAAATTCAATGCATGATCTCCATGCTTTAATCCCTGAACACATACGCATAAAAGTCAGCAATGACAGCAGGAAAATAAAGATGAAAAGCGTTTCGCTCAGGTACGACGCCGAAAAGCCGATTAAAAGCGGATCCAATGCCACCCACGCCGCTGCGATGATTGCCGTGCCGCGGCTGATCCGCAACGCCATGCACCAAACCAGATAAACGCTCAAAGCGCCAAGCACCGCCTGACATGCGGTGATTCCCCACAGATGGCCGCCGTCGGCGGCAAGTATCGCCGCCAAAAATATGGGATAGCCGGGCAGCCGTTTGGCGTACATGTGGGTTACGCGATAGGCGTTTCCATGCTCGATGCATCGGGCGAGATGCAGATAATCGTAGGAGTCCGGTAGCATCAGCGGATGGATTAGCCCGACCGCAACGCGAAGCACCAGCGCGGCACTCATGAACACCCACAACCAAACGGCGTAAGAATCGGGCGCGCCGGTTTTGGCGTCGACGGCTAAATCCTGCATGCCTATTGCATCTCCGTTGTGCGTGGCTTACGCGTTTGACGGACGACGCGCTCACGCTCCAGTGAAAGTTGATGGACTGCATCGACCGGCAGCACGATGCCCGACTTATTGCGAACGATTTGCCTTTGCAGCTCCGCCAAAAGCATATGGTGAAGCCGATCCGCTTTTACACCGCTTTGAATCAGCCACTGCCGAAGGAATTCCATCGCTACGATGGCGTTGGCATCTCGCAAAATATTCCGGCTTAATTCGGCGCCGCGGAAGTTAAAGCCGGCTGCGGCATGTTGGGCGGAGAGCATTGCTACCTGTTCTTCGATCAGAGACTGCACCTGGCGCATGTATGCAGCAGTTCGGCATAGCGATTGCACCAACTGCGGCTGATACCTCTTCAGCACCGGCAGCCCCTCATGACGCAGTCGATTGCGAAGCCATCGCGGGTCCTGATTCGACTTATCCTCCCGCCACCCGATGCCGCGCTCTATTAAATATTGTTTGAGCTCCGCCCGGGTGACGCCAAGCAACGGACGAACAATCACGTTTTTTCCAACGCTGCGGCTTGGCTGAATCGCCCGCAGCCCGCGCGCCCCGGCACCGCGCAGCAGTCGAAGAAGAACGGTCTCCGCCTGATCATCCGCGTGATGCCCGGTGAGGATATATCGGCATTTTTGCTTTTTTGCGATGGCGATCAGCTTGTCCCACCGCTCAATCCGGAGCGCATTTTCACTGGTGTGTTGGTGGCTCGCCCGCAGGCGCCGGATAACCAACGGCACTTTGACTTCGGTGGCCAGTTTGCCAACAGCCTTTTCGTCGAGCGCATTATCCCGCGGCCGCGTGCGATGGTTAATGTGGGCAATAACCAATTTCCATTGCCAATGATCCGATTTTGAAATGGCCGCCATCAAATGCACCAACGCCACGCTGTCGGCACCCCCGGAACATGCCATGAGCAGGGTCGCACGCCGGGGGATCAGGCCGGCTTTATGCAGGTGTTGATCGAGAAGTTGAACAAGGCCGGTGGGGCGCGGCATAATGTATCCATGCAAACGACGCAAACTTATGTTAACCGTATCGTCATAAAAGTGCTTCTGTTGGGCGCCGTATTGGGATGGTTTAGCGCCGCGGTTTACGCGCAAAGTTTGCAGAGTTTGCTAAATGGCGCACCGGCCGCCACGGCGCCGGCGGTTAAATTTGCGCCCGGCGCTCATCCGCCGCCGTTTAGCGATCAGGCCCGGGGGGCGTCGCGCACCCGCACAGGATCGGTGGAATTAAGCACCGGGCAGATTATCCGCGGGCAGATATGGACGACCGAGCAAACACCATTCCGCGTATGGCTTGCGGGTATCAAACAATATCGAGATGTGGACATACGATTGGTTCGCCAGATCATTGGAAAGGTACGATACGCCCACGAAATACGTGAATACAAATTCCAACAGATGGGCAGCGACATCAAATTGTATTCGGGCCGCACGCGGCCGCGTATCGGATACCAATTTACATTTAAAATGATCAATGGAAAAACTGTAACGGGCACCGTGATCGCCCCCATTTACATCCGCAACCTGAAAGGGGAAAATTATTTTTACCTGCTGAAAAAGCGAATTGAAGGCAAGCTCGGCGAAAAAGTCGGCGCGATTCCGTATATAAAAATTATCAACCTCAACGTGACGCCGGCCTACAAAAAGTTCGCGGCCCGCGTGACGCGATATCTGCCGCTGCTGAACTGGCGAAAACTATTGGCTCGCCCCCACTGAGGCGACTGCTGCGCGCCGTGATAAAGCCGCCGCCAGCGGCATCTGAGGATCATTTCGGTTCGGGATCGACAAAGCTGGAAATGCCGGCCTTAAAAACCACCTGCCCCTCGGCGACGACCAGTTCTTCATTAAGAAAATAGCCAACGGCGCGGCATAAAGTGCTTGCCTCCGCATTAAGCCCGCGTTCGCGCACTTTCGCCGCGGTGTCTTTGCCCACTTGAATATGAAAAACATCCTGGAGAATAATCGGTCCTTCATCCAGAGCGTTGGTTATAAAATGGGCGGTACAGCCCGTCACCCGCACGCCGCTTTCAAAAGCCTGCCGGTAGGGATTGGCACCGGGGAAATGGGGCAGAAGGGATGGATGAATGTTGATAATTCGATATGCAAACCGCGATACAATCTCTTCCGGCAGAATCTGCATGTAGCGGGCCAATACGATCAAATCTGGGTGAAGCTCATCAAGTTGGGCCGCAAGCCATTTGAAATGAGCCGCTTTTTCATCCGCTGATTTTCCCGACGGGTGAAATGAAAACTTAAGGCCCAGTTGCTCTGCCATCGGCCCAAGGTCGCCGTGATTGGCCAGAACGCCAACACAATTGCCCGGCAATTCCCGATTGTGGAGCTTATTGCCCAGCTCCCGCAGGCAGTGCGGCTCGCGGCTGACAAGAATTACGATCCGCTTCGCCTGCCGCTGCCGCCGGTCCGCTATCCGCACCTCCATTCCCAGTTCGCGCCCCAGCACATTGAGTTCATCGGCGATTTGCGTTGCCGATACCGTGGCCCCCTCCAGGTTCACCAGCATATCCATAACGAAAAGCCCGCGGACGACCTGTTGCTCCGTATCTTCAATGTTCAGGCCGTGCGCCGCCATATAGGTCGCAAATTTGGCGACCACTCCTTTTTGATCTCGCCCCTGAACGGAAACCACCAATAATCCGGATGGATCGGCCTGCATTTGTTTCCCCTTAATCCTGAAGCCATCGTAGCGCGATGGCCTACCGTTGCTCGTGTGCATCGCGGGCAAGGCATGCCGCACCGATCATACCGGCATCGTTACCGAGCTTGGCCAGAACGATCTGCATCGGCGTTTCACTCATCTTCCAATTCAGCAGCGAGAAGTGCTTGAGCACCGGCTTAAGCAAAGATTCGCCAGCTGCAGCCATCCCCCCGGCCAGCGCCAACATTTGCGGATCGAGCCAGCGAGCGGTATTCACGCAGGCGATCGCTAAAAATCTGCAGGCGCGGTCCCACACCTCCCTGGCCAGTTCATCACCGGCGTCGGCATGTTCCACAACCGCACGCGAATCGATCGGGGTGCCCGATTCCAGCAGTGCCCGCATGGATGAGGGCCGCTGTGGCACCGCGTTGAGCAAATGTTGAGCATATTTGCCCGTGCGGCTCGCCGAGGCATAAAGTTCCAGGCAACCCCGCTGGCCGCAACCGCACGCTTCCCCTTCGGGCTCAACGATCATATGGCCGATCTCAGCTGCCGAATCGCTCATGCCGCGCAAAAGCCGTCCATGATAAATGATGCCCCCGCCCACGCCCGTGCCCAATGTGAAGAGAACAAAATTCCGGATTTGCTCGTGGGCACCGGCGCCGGCGACAAACTCGCCATACGCTGCCGCTTTGGCATCATTTTCCAGGTAGGCCGGGCGCCCCAGCGCATCGGCAAGCAAATCGCGCAGCGGTACGCGGTTCCATCCGGGAAGGTTGGCGCTCCGCAAAACGATCCCCTCACCGGAAGATAGCGGCCCGGGCGAAGCGATTCCCATTGATTCAATGTCCTCCAGCAAAATTGCGCCGGCGGCCACCGCGTGCTTCGCCGCTTGAACCATGTGCTCAACCACCTGCTGCGGCCCGGAACCCGTCGGCATCGACGCCCGCGCAATCAGCTTGCCGTCCGCTGTTACCACACCCGCCTTGATGTTGGTGCCACCGAGATCGATGCCCAAATATAAATTTGGCATAAGCCATGCACTCCGTCTTGATTGGGGTCGTAGTGTACACCAAGCGTCGCGTGTGTCTCGCCATCGGCCGCGGCCGCCCATTATCGGATTGCCCTCCCGGGTCGGATGGGTTGCATCGATGGCACGCCCGCGATCCATTTTTGCCGCGCCATAGAGACTGCGGCCCAATGCCGATAGAATTCCATCTATGAAGACCGTTGCGTTTCAGAAATGCATTAACCCGGATTGCGGTGCCACGTTCGATGTCGGCCAAACGTTGACGGGCTGCAAACTTTGCGGCGATCTGCTGGATATTGAATATGATTGGTGCAGCGCGGCGATTCCCAAGTCGATGAAGGAATTTCAAACCCGCTGGCAAAATCGCCGCTTCCCGCTTGATTTTTCAGGTGTTTGGCGATTTCGCGATCTATTTCCCTTCGCCGCCGACGCCATGATCTGCACCATTGGCGAAGGGCAAACCTTCCTTCAAAATGCCGTCTGCCTGGGAAACCACATTGGCATGTGGCCGGGGCAACTCTGGTTGCAGTATGAGGGAATGAACCCATCAGGCAGCTTTAAAGACAATGGTATGACGGCGGCGTTCACGCATGCCCGGCTGGTGGGGGCCCGCCGTGTGGCATGCGCCAGTACGGGCAATACGTCAGCATCGCTGGCGCTTTATGCCGCATCCAACGGGTTCCAAGGGATCGTTTTTATCGGGTCGGGTAAAATTGCATTTGGCAAACTTGCCCAGGCGCTCGATTACGGCGCGCGCACCCTGCAAATTGAAGGCGATTTTGATACCTGCCTGATGCGCGTGCGGGAAGTTGCCACCCATCTCGGCCTGTATCTCATGAACAGCGTTAATCCATTCCGCCTTGAGGGGCAGAAGTCGATCATGTATCGCGTTCTGGAATCACTGAGCTGGCAGCCACCCGATTGGATTATCGTTCCCGGCGGTAATCTGGGTAATTGCTCGGCCTTTGGAAAAGCGTTTGGCGAACTTAAAGCGCTCGGGCTGATTAAAAAAATACCGCGATTGGCGGTCATCAACGCCTCCGGGGCGAGCACGCTGCATCAACTATTCACCGCCGGTTTGCGGTGGAATCATGGGCATGTCGATGAAGCACAAATCAAAGCCCACTACGCATCGCTTGAATCGCAGGGGATACATCCCCATACCGTGGCATCGGCCATCGAAATTGGCCGCCCGGTGAACCTGAAAAAGGCGCTCCGTGCGCTCGACCTGATGAATGGCGTAACCTGCGACGTTTCCGATGAAGAGATTCTTGAGGCCAAAGCTTTGATTGGCCGCTTCGGCCTCGGATGTGAGCCGGCCAGCGCCGCAACCATTGCCGGTCTCAAACGGCTGCTTGAGCGGCAGATTATTTCGCGCTCCGATCGGGTGGCATGCGTTTTAACGGGCCACGGCCTGAAGGATCCGGATGCAACCGTGTATTACCACACGGGCATCAATACCAAAAACGCGCGCCAGCCAGCGCCGGAGGCCACCTGGGGCAGCCGCGCCAATAAGCCCATACGCGTTGATGACGATCTTTCCGCCATTCTCGCTGCGATCGGCGCCAGCGGAGATATTGGCGCCGACGCAGGGGCGGGATATGTGCCCACCGCGCTGGAACTTCCGTTTGTTGAATATTAACCACCCGCTCGGGGCGCGAACCAGCGGGATCGCGGCAATTAGTCGGAGAAAAGATAGAAGATGGCCTTAACACTTTCACAGAATCAGAACTGGAACATCGGCAGTGCGGGCGGCGTCTGCACCATTTGCCAATGTGCAATGCCGCCGACTACACCGTGCTGGGCCGTGCTTGTGGAAAACTCGGCCGATGGTATTCGTGCCGGCGAAACGCCTTTCGGGCGGCGCAATCTTTGTGAAGCGTGCTGGGCTGCGCGTCAGGCGGAAGAACCAATTCCGGGCGTATTTTCGCATTGGAAAACAACGGTTCCCGAACCGCAGCGTAAGCCAAAATTACTGGTGGACGATCATGTGCTCGTGGATCTCTTTAGCCGCCTTGGGGAGGGGCTCGAGGCGCGAAATATTAGATTTCGTTTCGTGCTGGCGCTGCTGCTGATGCGCAAGCGGATACTGCGTTATGAGGGTTCGGAAATTCTCTCACCGGAGCGCCGCACAGAATTGCAAATTGAAAATCCCGATGCCGAATGCTGGCAGATGACGCTTAAAGGAAGCCCCATTGAGGTGATTAACCCGGTGCTCACATCCGCGCAAATTGGCGAAGTGTCGGAGCAGATTACGGGCATTCTCGCTGAAACAATCTGACCACATCCTTCAGGGCCATTGCAACGCCCGCGTTGGCCGGTCACAGGCTTACGGCTGCGCCGTCGGGCGGCGGGCCAGCACGACCGCTTGCCATGGCCGCAGCTCTAGTTGAATGACGCGATGGGCCAGGATGCCACGCCGGCCGGCACGCAGGATTAGCCGCGGCCTTCCCTGCAGGTCGCTCCGCCGCTGAACATGCAGCTTGAATTCGCGGCGGCTGAGATAATTGAAAAGATGATGCCCCGCATCCGTGCGGAAAATTTTGAGCTTCACCTTACAGGCCGCAGCGCTGCGATTTAAAACCACATAGACATGGGCGCCCGCAAGGCTGCGGTAGAAGGCAAATACATCCTTGCGGCGCGATGCCACTAATTCGCCGTAGGCGCCGGTCTGCAAAGGTGGCAGTTGCCGCCGCATGGCGATCGCGCGACGGTAAAACGTCAGCAGCGATTCATTGGGCCGTACCTGCGGATCGTCATACGGCTCCATACTCTTCCATATCATGGGTTGTCGGTCGGACGGGTCGCTCGCTCCCCACATACCAACTTCGTCGCCGTACCAGATCATGGGCGATCCGACGAACGACATTTGGAAAGCCACAACCTGTTGGAATCGCTGATAATCTTCAGGTGTCGGCTTGGCCACGCTGTAGTGGGGGTTATTTTGCAGCGTGTCTTCTGATCCGAAAGGAAGGTTGAGATTCACGATCCGCGAAACAAATCGATCTGTAAGGTGACTGTCC
>JAJZGD010000019.1 GCA_021804985.1 Planctomycetota bacterium | reverse complement strand
GGTTGAATAAAACGGCGCGGGCCAAGCGCCTGCGCGAATGTGCGGAGCTGCGAATGAAAAAGTCATGGACGACTTGGCCGGCGCGTCGTTTGTTTTTCGCAGCGGCCGCGGTCGGCTTTTTTTCGCTCGCGAGCTGCAGCCGCGTTCCCAATCAAACCGCATGGCAATTGCCCAATCCCCCAAGCCCGCACGCCAGCGCGCAAAGTGCTGCCATCGAACCACTGGTGAATGGCTACCCAGCGGTGCCGGCGGTTTTGCCCAAGCCGATCTTGCTCGGCCGGGCGTATCCCGGCGTTATCCCATTGGCCAATCGGATCAGCGAACCGTGGATTCGCGTAAAAATAACCGCTGAAGAATCAACGCCGCCCGTCATCCATGCCGCCCTTTATGCGGGCCGCGTTTACGACATTCGCCTGGCGGATGGAAAGTATGTGGCGATCAATGCGCTGCCCATCGAAAACTATTTAACCGGCGTGCTATCGAAAGAACTTTATGCCAATTGGGGCATGGCGGCCTACCGTGCGCAGGCGATTGCGGCCCGCACCTACGCCTTTTACCAAATTGAAACTTTTGGCCGCACCCACCCCTGGGATGTGACGGGAACGCAAAGTTCGCAGGTGTACGGCGGTCGCAATGCGGAAACGCCGCACTCTCGTTTGGGTACCGACCAAACGCGCGGGATCATCATGGAGGGGATTTCGCATGGGGAGAGGGGCGTTTTTTGCGCCTACTTTTCCGCCTGCAATGGTGGAGCGGAAGAAAGCGCCCACAGCGCCTGGGGTGATCACCGCGTGAGCACGCTGGTGAACAAATACACGGGTAATCTTGATGCGGCGTGTCCGGAATTTAACTGGCCGCCAATGGTCATATCAAAATGGGCGATTACCAATGCGGTGCACTGGTGGGGCGTAAAAAATAAGCTGGCCTATCTGGCGGACCTCGGCGCGGTCAGCAGCGTCGCGGTGACGCGCAGCAACCCGATAACGGGCCGGCCGGAAATTATTACATTGACCGATGCAGCCGGGCACATCGGCAAGATGCGAGCCGAAGAATTTCGCCTTGCACTGCTGATGGATCCGAACCCGGCGGTGCATGCACCACCGAGCAGCTTCTTTCAGATTGTGGATCGGCCGGCCAGCATTGAACTCGTCAATGGGCACGGTTTTGGCCATGGTATTGGCTTATCGCAGTGGGGTGCAGAAGATTTGGCAAGCCGGGGCTACAGCGCCCGCTATATTCTGCAAATGTATTACCCGGGGCGCATGCTGCACCGCGAATGGTAAAGGTTTTTTTTAGCTAAGCACTGGCGCAGCAATAAACCGTTGCGGCGGCGATTGCGCATCGCCACACGGCCACCCATCGCATTCGGGCAGCCGTGCCATTTGTAGCGCCGATTGCGCCCGCGTAAATCGCATTCATCACATTCACGGCATTCACGACATTCATGGCGGCCCTTTGGCAAGTCTTCCTGCGCAGCATCCATTCAGCGGCAACCATTCAGGGCGTCAGCGCATCCAGCGCTGCCTGCATTTCGCCGGCGGCGTGCGTATCGCCCGCCCGCTGTGCAGTGGCCACACCAGTGCGGTACATGTCGGCGGCGGCGTCCGTCTGCCCGGTTTGCTCGAGCGTGCGGCCGCACATGAAATAGGCCGCGGCATAATCGGGATGATCGCGCAGCAGTTGCTGGTAAGCCGCGATGGCCTCGGCAGCGTTTCCGAGCCGACTGAGTTCCATCGCCACGCCATAAGCGATAAAGGCGTCGCTCGGGTCATCTTTTTGCATCTGCCGCAGCTGCATCAGCCGGGCGCTGGGGTCGATCATGTTGTCTCCATTTTTACGTAGCCGGCCAAAGCCGCTCGCCATTCGGTGTATTGGTAGGGCGTGTCAAAGCGATCATGCAATCCGGTTATTTCGCGGTGAAATGCTTCATACGTTTCCGGCTGCCAGTGCTGATTGGCGGGATCGCAAAAATATATCCGGCAGCCAAGCGGTCGGGCATCGCGCGCGGTGCACAGGCCATCCATTTGCCATGGGCAGCCGGGCTGATGCGGCAACTGCGGCAGCGAAAAATTACCTTCGCTGCGGGGTGTTGGCGGCAGCGGTGCAAGGCCCATCGCATCCGCAAAATACATCATTTCAAGCGTGGTAACATAAAGCCGGTGGCCGTAGGCGTCGAAGTGGCAGCACCGGCCGCTGGCGTCGCAGCGTGGCTGGTGGCCCGCAATTACGGCATCGAGGCGCTGATAAATATCCCTGATGGCATCAGCCGCGGCGGCGGATAGGCATGCGGTACGCTGGCTGATGGCGGGCTTGCTCGCAAGGGGCCTGTTCGTATTCGGCTTGTTCATCGTCGGGTGAACCATGTAATAAGCCAGATCATCAGCGATAAAAGCACCGAAAGCGCCAGGCACGTAACGATCGGAAAATACAGGGTGAAATGGCGGCTGCGGTAGCTGATATCGCCCGGCAGGCCATGAAAGCCGGCGCGGTTTGCCAGCCACGCCAACCCGGCCGCAGCGATCAGGGCAACGCCCGCGAAAAATAACCATTTTGGAAGATCAGCCATATGATTAAGTATAGTAGCGGCGGTGCGGCATCCAAGCGATGACGCGTTTGATGGAGTGTGCCAATGGCGAGCAGCAAAAGTGATCGAGAACCGGAACCCGAACCGGGCGCGCCACCGGCGAGCCTCAATGGGGGGCAGGTGCTCGATGGATATTTTCTCAAGTCGCGGGCGGCCATGCTCGATATTGCCGCCATGCTCGATCGGCTTTCGCGCGGCGAGCAATCCGGGGGAGCCATCAACGATGATCGCAAAAGGCAGTTGCGGGCGGCACTGGCGATTTTAAATGATGCCGAGGGTGCCAAGGCCCGGCGCATACAGGAAATATTCAGCCAATAGGCGGATGGAAAATCGATGTTTTTAATTGACCCCCATGTGCACATGGTTTCGCGCACCACCACCGATTACGAAAACATGGCGATGGCCGGCGTGGTGGCCGTCAGCGAGCCGGCGTTCTGGGCCGGCTTTGATCGCAGCCCGGCGGCCTTTTCCGACTACTATCGGCAATTGACGGAGTTTGAACCGACGCGGGCGGCTTCGTTCGGCATCCGCCATTTCTGCTGGATTTGTCTGAACCCGAAGGAAGCCGAGGATCTCGGCAAAGCCCGGGAGGTGCTCTCGCTGATTCCCGACTTTTTGTCGCGTCCCAATGTTTTGGGCGTTGGCGAAATCGGTCTGCATAAAAACACGCCGCACGAAATGGAAGTGTTTCGCCGCCATGTGCAATTGGCGATTGATGCGGGCGCGGCGCGCGGCGGGCCGCACGCCCTGATTTTGATTCACACGCCGCACTTAGCGGATAAATTAAAGGGAACCCGTCTGATCCTCGATATGCTGCGGGAGTTTGGCGCGGCGATCGATCCGGCTCGCGTTTTGATCGATCATGTGGAAGAGCACACCATCAGCATGGTGAAAGATGCGGGCTACTGGGCCGGCATGACGATTTACCCCACCACCAAGGCCACACCCGAACGAGCCATCGATATGATCGAGGTGTACGGGGCTGAGCAAATGTGCATCAACGCGGCAGCGGATTGGGGCATCAGCGATCCGCTGTGGATTCACCGCACCATGCTTGAGGCGCAGCGCCGCGGGCAAAATCGTGCGGCCCTGATCCGGCTGTTTCATAACAACCCGGCATCATTTTTTGGGCAGCATCCAGGATTTTCCATCCGGCCGATTGAAGTGGTGGAAAAATAAACTATTTTGACCGGCGCACTGGCTGACTGGCCGCTGCCTGACCGGTTACGCCGTCCCCATCATCACGTGCCCACGGTGATGGCGATTTTTCCAAAACCGCCCCCCTGCTCGAGGCAGTCATGGGCCGTGGCAATGTCATCGAGCTTGAAAACCTTGCTGATAATGGGTTTAACCAGACCGCGATCAATAAGCGTTGAGATGGATTCAAGTGTGGCGCGGCTGCGGTTTAGAAAGCAATAATTCAGCGCAATATTTTTCCGATAACCCGCGGACAGCGGCCCGGACGGGTTGACGATGGTGACAATTTTTCCGCCCGGACGTGTAACTTCCATGCAGCGCTGCACCCAATCATGACCGGCGCAATCAAAAACCAGATCCACGCCCACGGGGAACTCTTCTTTTACCGTCGCGATAACATCTTCACTGGTGCGATCAATAACGTGATCGGCCCCGAGCGATCGCGCCAATGCCACATTGGCACCCGAGCAAACGCCGATGACATAAGCCCCCGCACCATGGGCCAATTGTGTGGCCCACGAACCCACGCCCCCCGCCGCATTGATAATCAAAACGCTTTGGCCCAGCGTAAGGCGGCCCCGATCAAATAGTGCCTGATACGCGGTGCTTGCCGCCACCGGCGTGCTCGCCGCCTCCACCCAGGAAAGCCGGGATGGCTTTTTGGCGACGATGGCGGCATCTGCGGCGTGGAACTCGGCGTAGCTGCCGGGCGGCCCGAAAGCGGGGCAATAAAACACATCATCGGCGGGGTGAAATTCGGTGACGGCGGCTCCCACCTTCTCAATTTTTCCCGCGACATCAAAGCCCAGAATGCTGCCGGGCCCGTAACCCATATCACCCGATTTTCGCAGCTTAATATCAATCGGATTCACACTGGTGGCAAGCACCCGCACAAGAACCTGCGCCGGCCCAATGGCGGGCACCGGCAGCTCTGCCAACTGAAAATTTTCAGTGCCTCCGTTGGCGGCAATCACCATGGCTTTAATAGCGGGGCTCCGTGAATAAAAGAGGAATAAAAACGGCCGGAACTATCCGGCCGCGGAATTTTAGCGTGTCAGAAGGTGGCGAGCTCAAGCGCTGAAAGATGAACCGCAACCGCAGGTATGCGTGGCGTTAGGGTTTTTAAATACGAAACCGCGCCCCATGACTTCATCACGAAAATCGATTTCGGTACCGTTCAGGTACAGGTAACTTTTGCGATCCGCGAGCAGCTTAACGCCGTGCGATTCCATGATTTCATCGTTTTCGCCCTGATCATCGGTAAGATCGAGGACATAGCTGAAGCCCGAACATCCGCCCCCTTTTACACCAACCCGCAGGCCGACGGTTTCGGTTAGGCCTTGTTCTTTGATGATGTTGCGAATTTCCTTGGCTGCCGTTTCTGTGAGCAAAATAGACATATGCACACTCCTTTCAATACATGCTTTATTTTAGCCGTATACGGGCGAAAAGTGAAACGGCGACAGAGATAGCCGAGCGGTGCTTTGCCGGGCGGTGCCAAACGGCCCAGGGCGGGGGCGATGGCAATGCTGGGCCAGCCAAGCTGGGCCGGCCGGGCTGGGGTGGCCGGGCAAGGGCGGTGCGGACGGTGCGGCGGCTGGGCTGCGGCGGCGAAGAAGCGGGAAGACGCGGCCGACGACCGGCGGGCATTTCGGCTTGCTACCGGTTGGCTTTCCAACTCACGCTGTGCTGGCATTGCTGGACCGCTGGCCTCCGCCGTGGTGGCGTTTCGGAGAGCCAGCCCCGCGCTCGCAGCGAATTTTCCAGGAGCCTGTCCAAGGGGACTATCGCGAGTCTATCGCGGGAGTGCCGCAGGCCCCGCGTCAGCAGTGGGCTTTTGGGGGCTTTTGTTGGGCTTTTGAGGGCTTGCGGGCGTTTGTCGCACGCCGTCCGCCCACGCAGCGTCGCAAGCGCTGCGGATGGCAGGCCAGCGGTTTTTACCCCGCGGCCCGCCAACTTTGCTCCACAGCGGCGCGCGGCATCACATCAGCTTGATAGCATTGGGCGTATCAACTTGATAGCGATGGCACGTCCACGGCGATAAATTGGAACTGTGCGAGCAGACGGCGGGCTTCAAGCCGAGCCTGCTTGCGATGCTGGAAACTCCCTTTGTTGAAGCCAATTTTGTGGGAGCGAACTTTGGAACCGGAAGTACGTCTGTGTGCCATAAAGGCCTCCCTGCGACAAGGGCCGAGGAAGTTCTCGACACTGTGGCCGATGGAAACATCGGCAGGAACGCAGCACCGAGTTGACAATGATCAAGGAGATCGCAAACATCATGCCAAACGCCCTTAAACGGTGGCTATTGCAGCGAGGTCCAAAGGGCTGATAAGGTTGCCATTCAGCCGCTGCTGCGCTAAACCACCGATCATGGCCGCATTATCCGTACAAAACTCCAGCGACGGCATAAAGAACGGCACGCCATGATCATCTGCCGTCTGCTTTACGATACTGCGCAGCGCCTCGTTCGCTGCAACCCCCCCGCCCAGAATTAATGATTTGGCCCCAAACCGCTTAAAAGCGCGGCACAGCTTGATCGCCACAGGCGCAACCGCCGCCCTTTGAAAAGATGCCGCGATATCAGCCCGTTCCGCAGGCCCCACATCCGCCAGCGCCCGCTGCGAACCCGCCCGGCCCCGCAGGCGGTATAAAACGGCGGTTTTCAGCCCGCTGTAAGAAAAATCCAGTGAGTCGGCCGAAAGCAGGCTCACGGGAAAATCGACGGCCGCCGCATTGCCGCTGCGCGCCAGCTTTTCAACGGCCGCCCCACCCGGATAGCCAAGCTCCATCAGGGCCGCGACTTTGTCAAAGGCTTCGCCGATGGCGTCGTCGATGGTGGCGCCGATGCGCTGGATGTCGACAAAACTTTTCATGTAAAAAAGGCTGCTGTGGCCGCCGGAGACCACGATGCCCAAAGCCGGAAAGATCGGCATGCGGGGCGGCCCTTGGGCCGAACCCGAAAGAAAGCCGCCGTAAAGATGTGCATGCACATGGTTCACGCCGATCAGCGGCTTATCAAGGGCAAAAGCCAACGCCTTGGCCGCCGATACGCCGACGATCAGGCAGCCGACAAGCCCGGGGCAATGGGCCACTGCGATGCCGTCCATATCCGGCAGGCGGCAGCCGGCTTGGTCGAGCGCCTGATCGATGAGTTGGTTAAGCCATTCGATATGGGCGCGCGATGCAATCTCTGGCACCACACCGCCATATTTTTGATGCAGCTGCACCTGCGAGCAGATCACATTGGCCTTTACCCGCCAACCATCCTCAACAACAGCGGCCGCGGTTTCATCGCAGGTGGTTTCAATCGCCAGAATTTGGGGCATGGCATTCCCAACTTGGAGTGGAGACTCGGCCAGTCATTTTTATTTACGCTTGGCCACGGGTGGTGAAGCGGCCATCTCGCCCGATAGCATGGTGCCCGGATGCATGGCCAAACCGTGATGCGCCAAATACGTCAATGCCCCCGCCAATTGCGGATCGATAAATTTATGCGCTGGCACTTTCAAAGCCAACCGTTTGAACACAGCATTTCGGGCGGCTGCACCGGGTGGAATAACTAAGCCCGATTCCTTCATGTGCAGGTACAAAGCCGTGACCATTTTGGGCGATATTGGAATTAACCCGCCGGGCGACGGCTCGATACCCCACGTCTTGGATTTGCGATGCCGGGCAATATTTTTGCCGTCGGGCAAATAATACAAAGCCGTGGTGAGCTTGATGGCCGAGCGACCGCCAGGAAGCGGAAACATGTTTTGCATGCACCCTTTTCCAAATGATTGGGTGCCGAAAATTTTCGCTCGGTGATAGCACTGCAATGCGCCGGTGAGCAATTCCGCCGCACTTGCGGTTTGGCCGTTGATGAGCACTGCGACGGGAAAATACGGATAAAGGTGGCGGCCATGTGAAACCGCAACCGAATCGGCAGCGCCCATCCGGCCATGCGTGGTAACAATGACGCCCGATTTAATAAATCGCCGAGCCACAGCCACCCCGCTGGCCACCAAACCGCCGGGGTTGAACCGCAGATCCAGAATCAATCCGTGCAGCCCCGCAGGGGAGTGGATCAGCGGCAGCAGTGCGGCGTCGAGTTCTTTTGGCGTGGCTTTTTCAAAGGCGGTGATGTGCACATACGCAATCCGCAGGCGTGGATTGATCAGATAATCCCATTGGCCATTGGCGCTGCGGCGAAACCCTTGAACACTTTGCGACGTTAACAGTGTTCTGCGGAGGGTGACCTCAAAAGGCGTGTGCGCCAGCGGCGCCAGCAGTTTGAGATTAAGAAATGTGCCCTGCGTACCGCTGAGCGCATGAAGTACGCGGGCAAATTTCCAGCCGGCTATAAGCTGCCCGTTCACCGCCAGAATTTTATCGCCGGATTTAATCCCGGCCTTTTGTGCGGGTGAACCATAAATGGGCCGAACAATCACCACGCCACCGTGCTTAATATCGCCCGTGACAATGCCGATGCCGGTAAACACGCCGTGAACCTGCTCATCAAATGCCGACCATTGCTGATGGGGAAAATAGACGCTGTAGGGATCGAGTTTCCCCAGCATGCCGTTGATAGCGCCCGCCATGAGCGTTTTATCTGAAATAGGCCGGTAGAAATTCTGCCGAATCAGGGCGCGGGTAAAAACTACCCGCTGCATGAATTTATACGCGGCCGCATCCTGCCGCGTGTGGGGTCGCAGCCAATGCCGGCGTCCGATGGCGACACCGACCGCCAGCACGGCAATCAGCGCGACCGCTTGCCAAATCCCGAACGGAAAGCCAGACGGAGAGCCGGGCCGAATGCCAGATGGGCGCCCAAGCCAGCCACGTGTGCGGAAGCCATCTGCGGATGGTGCGGAACGGGGCGATGGATGATGCGACGGGTCGTGCGCCATTAGAATGAACCTCGAAGTAGTGCGGGTAATTGGGTGACAAAAGATGACCGCGGCAGCACCTGATCGGCCCCGGCCTCTGCGGCCCGCGCTGCCAGGTCGCGCTGCACATGCGACAAAAAAGCCACGACCCGGGCTGGGGCCTGGAGCGCCTTGGCCCGGGAAATCAGTTCAAGCGGGTCGGGTGTGGCCATGTTTAAATCCACCAGCAACACCGCGGGCGGATCGGCGACCCAGCCATCGGAAGCAGCGGCCGAACGCACCCATATCAGCGAGACGCCGGCGGCGCGGGCCTCGGCGGCGATGCGCGAGGAAAAAATAAGATCGGCGACGGCCACATGTACGCTGGACATAACAGCTCCGGACTCCCAAGCATCATAGCAAAAACGGGTCGTGCGTCGCCTGCCGATCCGGATTTTTAGTCAATCACGCGGATCATCTCAGCCAACGGCTTGCGGGCGGATGGCCCTTCCTGTGCAGCCACCGCTTCAGGCAGCAGTTGGGGATCGCCCCTGCGGCCAATGGCGATGGCGGCATGCACCTCGATTTTCTCGGGGTTCAAGTCGAGCGTTTTATAAGCCGCCGCTGCATCGATTCCTCCCATGGCGTGCACCGCGAGGCCAAGCATGGTCGCCTGAATCGCGAGGCTCATCCATGCGGCGCCCGCGTCAAATGCGGCCAGCCGATTGGGTTGCCCATTATGTTTAAACGCCCGGTGCGAGCAAACCAGCGCCAGCACTGGCGCACGCTTCGCCCAAAGCCGATTTTTCTCCACCAAAATCGACTGCATTTTGGTCAGCCCTGGTTCTTCCGATGCGTACAAAAAATACCAAGGCTGCTCGTTGAAGCAGGAGGGCGCCCATCGGGCCGCTTCAAAAAGCGTCATCAGGGTGGCGTGGGCAATTGGTTCAGCGGCAAACGCACGTGGCGACCACCGCTCTAAAAACAGGCGATCGACAGAAAACTCCGGTTCTCGGGGGGTAGAGGTTAAACTCATAGCGATTCTCCTAATCACGATTGGTTCACCCGCCATCCACATGCAGCGGGCCATCTCCGGCACGCAACCCGGCGGCATCACCTCGCAACGGCGCAAACGGCGAGCCTAAAACCATCGTAGACTTTACCGCCGGGCGGATAAAGTTGTCACGCGACCATCATTTTAGGAGGCCGGCTTTTGGCTGGCTGAAAAAGCCAGTACCATGGCGGAAAGAAGAAAATTCGTTGCGAGAATGGCTGTTAGCCGGTATTTTCGGCACTTCCTTGGTCGAGCCAATTTGATAACACGGTTTGCGGCCCTTCCAAACTGAACGAGAGGCAACGTTGATCAAAGTCACAATGATTGGTGCTGGAAGCATGGTCTTCTCCCGGAATCTAACGGGCGATATTCTAAGCTATCCGGAGTTTAAAAACGCCACGATCTGCTATATGGACATCGATTCGCAGCGGCTCGCTGCAGCGGAAGCATGGGGCCGGCGAGTGGCTGCCGGGCTTAACGCCAACCCGAAATTTCAAGCCACGACCAATCTTGCCGAGGCCTTGCACGGCGCCGACGCCGTCATTGTGATGGTGCAAGTGGGGGGCTTCGGCAGCACGCTGCTGGATTTTGAAATTCCGCGCAAATACGGCCTGGAATTCACCATTGCCGATACCACCGGTCCGGGCGGCATTTTTCGGGCGCTGCGTACTTACGGGGCACTTACCGAACTTTGCCGCAGCATGCAACAGCATTGCCCCGCCGCACTGCTGCTGAATTATTCCAACCCCATGAGCATGAATATGTCGGTTATCGCCGACGAGGGGATCACGCAGGCGGTTGGGCTTTGCCATAGCGTGCAGGCCACCGCCGATCGGTTGACGGAATATCTTGGCCTTAATCCCGGAACGCTGACCTTTCAATGCGCTGGCATCAATCACATGGCCGGGTTTATTCGGCTGGAACATCGCGGGCAAAACCTCTATCCCCGCCTTTTTCAGTGCGCCGAGAATCCGGAAATTGTCCGCCGTGATCCCGTCCGCTTTGAACTTTTTCGCCGCCTCGGCTACTTCATGACGGAATCGAGTGAACATCACGCTGAATACAACCCCTGGTTTATCCCGCATGGACAGGAGAGAATCCGACAATTTGATATCCCGATCGACGAATATCTCCGCCGGTGCGATTTAAGCAATGATGAATTTGCCTCGCTGCTGCGCAGCGCCGGCGATCAGTCCCCGGTCGCTCATCATAAAACCACTGAGTACGGGTCAAAAGTTATTCACGCCTTTTTCTGCGGCGGCCCGGAAGTGGTTTACGGCAACATGCCAAATCATGGAGCTATCTCCAATCTTGCACCTGATGCCATTGTGGAAACGCCCACGCTGGTCGATCGCGGCATGCTCCAACTGACTTGTGTGGGCAATTTACCGCTCCCGCTGGTTGCGTATGTGCAGCCGCATATCTGTGGGCATCAACTTTTCATGGCGGCGGTTAAAACCGGTTGTCGCGAGTATGTGTATCAGGCGTGCCTTTTTGATCCGCTGACCGCTGCGGTTTTGACGCCCGATCAAATCGTTGACTTATGCGATGAGCTTATCGCGGCCCATGGCCCGCACATTCCGCCGTTGAAGGCGGGTTTCCCCATGCGTGGGACGGGCAGGCAGATGACACCCCCCTCCGCCGCCGATCTACTCCAGGCACGATCGCACAAAATGAAAAAGTGATGGCTCGCTGCCCGCCGAAAGCGGACACCGCCGCCGCCAAGGCCGCCAAAACGCCCCCCTACACCCCCACACCCTTCGATGCTTCCATCGCTGCGCACCGGCGATCAACACAGCGGCGGCTCGGCGGACAGGCCGGCGAGCGTTTGCTCAATCACGGCATTGCCGCTGGACCAGACAAAGAAAAACATCGACTCGCGAACGCGGCGCTGCGCGGGATGATTGGCCTGCAAGCCGCGTCCCTTGGCCAATTCCAAGGCGGCCAATGCACAACGCATCGACAAATGGTTGGCGCTGGCGCGAAGGCCGGCGGCCAATGGATCGGTGGCGATAAGTCCGCTCCCCATGCCGAGCCGATATACGCTGGCCGCGAGATCACGGTGTTCGGCTTGCAATTTTTTGATGGCCGCGCGGCAAACTGGTGAATGATTTGGGATAAGCGTCTGTGCAAGTTCCAAAGCGCCGCGCGCCACACCGAGCGGCAGCACGCAGGTATTTAGGGTAAATCGCCGGCGCCGCGCACGGATTTTCAGGGCATCGGCCGACGGGCCTGAGAGAACGTTGGCCGCCTCGATAAAAACACCCTTCAGTTCAACAGCCGCGGTATCCGATGCATTGAGCACGGCCATCTGATGCGCCGCCCCAATGCGTACCCCCTGCGCCTTGCACGGAAGTATGAAGACGAGTTTTTTTCCCTCGCCGGCGTCTGCAGCGGCGACCAACTCCGTGGCCCCATGCGCGGATGTCGCCCATGGAATGGTGCCATCAATAAGGAAGCCGCCCTTGGCGCTTCGGGCCACCACAGCTGTGGCGCCGTATCGGCCCGAGGTGGTCACCTGAGAAATGCCAACCGAGACCATGCGCTGGTTGAGGGCCACCGCAGCCAAAAGCTTTTGTGCGTGGGGATTGTCGTCAGCAGCCGCCAGAAATTCGATGGCCCCATCGCGCTGCGTGACAATCAGTGCGGTGGTCAGACAAGCCGCCGCGAGGCGTTCGTAATACCTATGGAGGGTTTGCGGAGCCATCCCCAGGCCGCCAAATTTTTTGGGTACCGACCATGCGAGTGCCCCGGCATCGTGCAACGCACGCAGGTTGGCGGTCGGCCACTTTCCCGCCTGATCGACGGCCTCAGCCCGGGCTTGAATCTCAAGCAGTGCATGATGAAACTTCGGTGAATCGGCTCGCGACGGCATCAATAAGATATTAGCGGCGCTTTGGCCCCCTGTCAGATTTTTTTATTCAGCGGCCCACTGATACGCCGCCGGCCCGGCGCGCAGTGTGATTAAAATACTTTCCGGTCGCACAAACCATCGGATGGGCAGGCCATAACCCATCCCCGTTGATACCAGCGCAAAGCGCTTCGCGTGGCGGATGTCGGCCAATTCAAAAATACCGCGCAGGTATTTCCGGTGAATAATCGGAACAAACAGCGGGCCGACCACGGGCAGATCAACTTGGCCGCCGTGCGTGTGCCCGCACAGCATCCAATCCCACGGATAGGCTTGAAGATCATCGATGGCATCCGGATTATGCTGCAGGCAGAAGGCTGTAGCATCGGGCGGTACGCCGGCAAAAGCGGCCGCCGCATCGCTTCGGCCGGTCCACAACTCATCAAGCCCGACGAGATAGATGCTGTCGGCTCCGCGTCGGATGGCAGCGGAGGCGTTGCACAAAACATGCACGCCCGCGTGCTGCAGCTTGGCCCGCAACCGCCGATGAATCGTGCGATGGGCCGAGCGCGCACCCACATGCCGCCATGAATATTCGTGATAATCATGATTGCCAAAAACCATCCAGACGCCCGCCGGTGCCTGCAACCGCGGCAGCAGCCCGTCGAGGGCGGAAAGCGCTGCGGGCCGGTAATCGATCAGATCGCCCGTAATCGCAATGAGATCCGGCTTTTCTAGCATGGCCGCTATGAGCGTGCGCTGCAGGTAATTGGCGGCCGTCATCCCCGCGTGCAGATCGGTAAGGTGAAGAATCTTAAAGCCCTGAAAGGATTTTGGCAGATGGGGGATATTCACCACAAGCCTGCGAAGATGCCACCGAAACGGGGCGACAAAACGCGGCCAGATCAGGGCGGTGAGCGCGCCCCGTGCCCCACATTTAATGGCGGCGCCCAACCGTGGCTGGCTGAAAATAAATCGTTCCAGATAACGCCGCTTGAAATCACGGGCAAGATTGAATTGACTCGGCGGCTGCTTCAACGCGGCCTCCACCAGGGACACAACGCTAAATGTGGCAGCGACCGCCGCTGGCAATGGCACCGGCAACAGCACTGCGACTGGCAGAAGCACCGGCGCCGCGAGCAGCAATGGCAGAAGCAATGACTGGGGCACTTTGGGCCCGTTGCAATGCCGCGCCCGCCGGCCGCGGGGTAACGCGCTGCGGTGGTGGCCAACGCCGCGCCAATCATGGGTTACCAAACGACATTGTGATCGGGATTTTACTGTCGTGGGGAATGCCATTGGAAATGGCGGGTGAAAATTTTGTCCGCTCGAGCGTATCGATAAAACTTTGATCCATCGATGGGTGACCGCACGATTTGACGATGGCAACTTTCGTCACCTCGGCCGCCGCTGATACCGATACCATGTATTCACCTTTCATGGGAACCGGGTCGATCTGATATTTAATGGGAATGTGCTGCGGGCCCCACTCCAAAACGCCGATGCCCCGGCTTGCATCGGCCAAACCGCGCCCGCGGGCATTGCCTCCGGAACTGCCCGAACCGCTGCCCTGCCCTTTAAGAAGGCTGACCGGTGCGCCAAAACCGGCATTGGGGTTGGCGCTTCTTGACCGAACCAATCGGGCCACCTGAGCGGGCTGCGGCCCGCGTGATCGCGCCGGCGTTTTAAGGATTTTACGCCGCACCTTGAACCTTGGAGCCACATCCGGTGTCGGAGCGGCCCACGCATGGGCGGCGTCGGCAATGCCAATGATTCCATTGCGGCTGTTATCCGGGTGGGCAAAGCGCAAAACCACGGGCAGGTGCACCGTCGAGGGTAGCGTCGGGGGACGGGGGATGTGCGCCGATAAGCGCCAGTTTTGCGGAACCTGCGGGGCGGCGGTCAGCGTATCAGGAATTAAAATGCCCCCCACCGCGGCAGATGGCGTTGCCGGGTGATGGCCACCAGCGTTACCGCCATGGCCGGCAAAACCGCCCATATGCCCCAGAAAGATCATAATTAATAACAAGGCCGCCTCGATGGCTATGGCGGCCATAAATTCCAATACCGGCGCCAGCGGAATGCGCAGGCCGCGCTCGCGCAAAATGATGAGGCGGCGCTGAGCGAGTGTGTCGGCGAGGCCTTGAGCGAGCAAATCGAAATGGCTCTCATCGGCCGGCCAGAAGTCTTGTGATCCTGGCAGGGGAAATGCGGGCGGTGGGATGGCGGCCGGCAATTCATCTTCCGGATCCAGGACTGCGGCAAGGGGCTGATCAAATGTATCGGTCATGTTGCCACGCCACCTGCGTTCCGGGCCATCCGGCAGCCACGGCGCTCAGGAAACCTCTACAATTTCGTAGTGCAGTTCGCCGCGGGGCACAGACACCCGCACCAGCTGCCCCACGCGCGAGCGCATCAGCGCTTCGCCGAGGGGGCTGGCTGCAGAAACTTCCATCACCTCGGAGTCTGCGTCAAACGCGTTACCGTCGAGTTCGCCAACGAGCCGAAACAATTCGATATCGCCGTTTTTTTTGTCGCGAACCTTTACCGTTGAACCGAGGAAAACCATATCACTGGGAATATCATCCGGATCTACCACGGACGCCTGACGCAAGCGATCCTGCAGATCGCGGATGCGTGCCTCGAGCAATGCGAGTTCCTCGCGGGCCGCGTGATAATCAGCATTTTCCTTCAGATCACCTTTTTCGCGGGCCTCAGCAATACGGGCGGCAATTTGGGGGCGCTTGGCGATCATATCTTTAAGCTGCTGATCCAGCTTTTCCTTTTCCTGTTTGGTAAGAAGTTGCATAACCAATGAATCCTTTCGCACCGAGTATGCCCGGACCAACGCCCGAACCTGGTATTAGTTGAGGCTGAGAAATTCTTTCATGTGCTGATCGTAAGTATCCTGCGATTGCGGTTCGGTTAAATTCAGGCGAAGCTCATTGATAACCTTCGTCCCTTGCCGAATCCAAAGTTGAAAGCAGGGCCCGCATACGCTTTCGTGAATCTGGGTGCCCAATGCCCCGCCGAATGGCCGTTCCGCCATCTTCGGCCCCACGCGATTGCACCTTCGGCATTGGATATTGCCTTGGGCGCTTAATTCCGGCGTCAAGGGCTGGGGTGCCTCTTCAGGCAGGGCAGCCCCCATTTCCTTAAGCATAGCGGCCATCTGATTTCGCGGCATCAGATCGCCATGCTCCTGGGCCACCTTGTGACCGCGCAGCAGGGTGTTCTGGGCGCCTTCCGAATCGCCGACGGCGATCTGCCCTTGCGCCAGTAATACGTAAGCCCTTGATAATGAAGGGTTTAGTGAAATCGCCCGCATCAAAGGCGCAATCGCCTCTTTCGGGCTTCCGCCATCAATGTACGCCCGCCCGAGGGAAAAGAACCCAAGGTCGTTTTGCGGGTCATTTTGGGTTAGATCGGTAAATTGCCGAATCTTTATTTCATCAATCATGAAGCCAGACATCTCCGGTAAAAATCGCGCCGAGTGAACCATTCTAACGATTTGCGCCCCTTGGACAAACCGTGCCAGGCTTCGCGGTGGGCATGATTTGCAGCCCCCGGTGCCCGACGGCAGATCGGGCGCGACCGTTGCGACATTTTTCGGGAAGAGAGGGTCGCATTCGCTTTTAGAATAGCAGCGACGGTGATGGCTGCTTGTCGACGCCTGCGGCAAGATCCGACCAATGTTTTATGAACGCATCAGCGGAAATCCGCGCCAGCTCCTTTGGCTCATTCTTATAAAGACCGTCACCATAAACTCTGCCTCGGCAGCGTAACTCATGGCCGGTTACGTCGCCAAGAATCTTGAATACCTCGGCAGACAGTTCCGGGCGCTGCCGTAACAGCGCTGCCATGCATTGGCGCGGATAGAGCATGAGATAAAGATTGGTGGCAATCGCCTGCGATTGATTCCAGATGAATCTGAACGGCCTTTTCTCATCGGCGCCGCGCCCCAGATAAGAACACAGAACTTTGGGAGGATCGCGCCGCTCCTCGGGATCTCGCATAATGGGATTGGGTGATACCCTTAAAATTTGGGGACGGGCCAAATAAGGCGGCGTTGCCTAAAGTTGCGTTTCCGGTGCTCTTTTCCGGGGGTACGCCACTGCGATTCAGAGTATGACCGAAAATCTGAAATTGCCAAGCTTTTCGGCGATAAATCCGCTCAGGGCGGGGCAAGCTGGATCGGCTGAAAATCGTGCCGGTTGTCGCACGCCGCCCGCATCCGTTTGCCCGCCAACGCCACGCACGCGAAGTTTTGCCCCTTATCCCTGCCGGATGATCCCCTTCAGGTTGGCCATCGTCCCGGCAACGTCATCCGATCGCATAAGCGTTTCCCCAATCAGCACGGTTTGAAACCCGGCGGCAACAAGACGCTGGATATCCGCCTTGTCGCGAATCCCGCTTTCCGCCACCAGAACCTGCTTATCTTCAACAAACTCAGCCAACCGCAAAGAGTTAACTAAATCCACCTTGAACGTGGTTAAATCACGATTGTTGATCCCCAGCAGGCTGTAGCTGCGCATCGGAAAGCCGAGGATGGATCGCATGCGCAGAAGGCTATCCATCTCATGAACTTCGATCAATGCCGTCAGATGCAATTCAGCCGAGAGAATAAGCAAATCCATCATTTCCGCATCGGTGAGAATTTCGGCAATCAGCAGGATGGCATCAGCGCCAGCCGCCCGAGATTGCCAAACCTGGTACGGATCAATGATGAAATCTTTGCGTAAAATTGGCAGCGGCACCGCTTGGCGCACGCGTTCGAGATACGCCAGCGACCCCTGAAAATATTGCTCGTCCGTAAGAATGCTCAGCGCGTCCGCCCCGGCGCTGTGGTATACCACAGCCTGTTTTACCGGATCAAAATCCGATTGAATCACCCCGGCCGAGGGAGATGCCTTTTTAATCTCAGCGATCACATTGACCAGCCCTTTGGGGCGCTGCGTCAGGGCCGCAAAGAAATTGCGTACCGGCGGGCAATCGTGGCATCGGGCCTTAAGTTCGCCCAAAGGAAGGGCTTCGGCGGCGGCCGCAATTTCCATCTCTTTTGTCTTAACGATTTTTTCCAATATATTCAGCGTGTTATTCCTTTTTACCGAGGATCATTTGCTAAGCAATTCCATTCTTCTGGGCGCCGTCATTCTGCCCCTGCTGGTATCCGCCTATATCTTACGTCGATTGAAGGTATTTTCATCCGCGTCGCTCGCCAATGCCCCCCAGCGCCCCAATAGGCTAACGCTTTTGGACGTATTCCTGCCGATCGCTGCCGCCTTGACGGCGCCGGTGGTCGTATTGGCCGCCACGCGTTCAATCACTTTGGCCAACGACGGCGTAGACGCTGCCGCCGCATTGGTGATCGTGTTTTTTGTCAGCCGCCATTTTACCGATGGGCGGCGTGGTTTGGGCATCAGCAGCAACGGAATGGGCCGCGCGATCCGTTTTGGTGCTGCGTTGTATGTCGGCGTCATGCCCTGGCTGCTGATTTGTGAAGTCATTTCCGCGATCCTGCAAAAAAAGCTGCTCAATGAAAAGGAGCGCACGCACCCCGTTCTCAAAAAGCTTGAGCACGTGCATAGCTTCCAGGGCATTTTTTCGCTGGTGGTGATGATCTGCGTTATCGCACCCATCGCGGAAGAGCTATTTTTTCGCGGCGTCGTACAAACGCTCATCATTAAAACCATCGCATGGTTTAAGGGCGGCCAACCCCGCGCCCTGCTTCCTACTGTCAATGATCGACGCATGGGCATTGTCATCGCGGCCGCCATTTTTGCATCGATGCATCTGTTGGTGGCCAGTCATACCTGGTCTTGGCTGCCGCCGCTGTTCTTGCTGGGAATTGCTCTCGGTTACGCCTACGAGCGCACCGGTTCGCTCTGGGCCGACATCACCATCCATGCCATGTTTAACGGACTCGCGGTGGTATTAATTTTATCCGGCGCGGCGACCCCGGCGACCACGCGACCGACTCCTGAACAATTCGTGCCCAAGGCAATTCCCAGAATGCCGGTCGCCCCCCCGCTTCCGCTAAACCATGCCGATGGCAAAACCGTTATTGCATTGAACTTTCTGCAGCCATGAGGCGTGCAGCAGTTATATCTCGCTTTGGCCTGTGGGCGTGGATGGTTCCGGCGGGGCATCGCACCGAAGGGCCTGCATTTCAGCAAGCAGAAATTCGCGGCGCGCCGGGTCATGCACCTTATCAACAATCGCCTGAAATAGTTCCAGCGCCCGGGCTTTATTGGGCAGATAGCGTGCATAAATCAGGCCCAGAATCTGCTTAATGTCGTCCACATCGGTGCCGGTTCCACCATACCCCAATACGACTTCGTAAGCGCCTGCGGCAGCGGCAAAGTGCGACTCAAGCATCAATTGATTGGCGACATCGAGCAGCGTATCACGCGGAAGGCGCGCATCCGGAAACTTTTCGATCAGGCTGCGGTAAGCGGCGGCGGCCTCGGGCAGTGCATGTTCGCGGCGGTACTTCTGCACCTCATCGCGCAACCGCGTGAGTTCCGGGTTTACTGCGGCAACGGCGGCCATGTTTTTTGCGGCGGCGCCCGCCACGGCCGATGGTGCATCAAACGGGTTGTAACCCCGCGCAACCATTTGTCGATAGGCCGCTCGGCGGCGTGCCCGCTGCACAAGGGATAGCAAATCATAGTGATCGCGCGGCACGAGGCGCAGCAGAAGGATTATGAATCCCACAATAAAGCCGGTGGCATAGCCGGTCAGATGGGCCCAGTGGGCCACATTGTCGCTGTGCATAAATGCGCCGTAAACATCGAATATAAAAATCTGGGCGAGAACAAACCAATAACTGGCAATGTCAAATATCACCACAAAAAACCAGACGCGGATATTCACCAGCGGGCAAAGCACCAGAAACAACCCTTCCACGGCTGCTATAGAGCGCGACGCGCCCAACGTTGGATTGCCATTCACGGAGCTAAGAACCTGCCCGCAGCCTGCGAGAATTCCCCCGGCAAGGAAGAAAAATAAATAGGCGAGGTGACCGAGGCGATCATTAACCTGATTTCCAAACACCCACAGGAAGATCATATTGCCGAGAATATGCATGAAGTTAGCGTGGAGAAAAATATACGATACAAACTGCACCAGCTGGAGATGGTTGGGATTGAGCATGAACCGGGCCCATCCGTGCGCCAAGCCCCAGGGGTGCTGCGCTGACGGCGTTCGGTGGCTTATTAAATAAACCACCACGCATACCGCAATGAGCAGGTAATTCATCAGTGGTTTGCGACGCTGAGGGGCGTCGGTTCCAAGCGGTATCATCAAGGCCTCTGCCAAAACGCGTTGCCACGCCCAAATTTATCGGCGCCCGAATTATTCGGCCAATGCATAGTATGGTCAAACGCACCAATATGCCGCCCGAGCGGTATACTCCGTCCGCGCGGACACAGCAGGCGCCTAACGCAAATGCCCTGAATCAAGATGAGGAGAATAAAAATGCCCAAGGTGCGCGTTCTGGTTTGGAATGAATTTCGCCACGAAAAATCGGACCCCACGGTTCAAAGCGTATATCCCCACGGCATTCACCATACCCTCGCCGCTGCAGTGAGCAAGATTGACGGCATCGCCGCATCGGCCGCCACCCTTGATGAGCCGGAGCATGGGCTGACCGAGGCCCGACTCGCCGAAACCGACGTACTGATCTGGTGGGGACACAAGGCCCATGGCGAAGTACGCGACGATATTGTAAACCGGGTTGCAGCGCGGGTACTTGCCGGCATGGGGCTGATCGTTTTGCATTCCGGCCACTTTTCAAAAATCTTTAAGCGGCTTATGGGCACAAGCTGCGATCTGAAATGGCGCGAAGCTGATGATCGCGAGGTGCTATGGGTAACGGCGCCGGGGCATCCGATTGTGCAGGGCATTGGTGATCATTTCACCATCGACCGCGAAGAAATGTACGGCGAACATTTCGACATTCCGGAGCCGGATGAAACCGTTTTAATCAGCTGGTTTTCGGGCGGCGAAGTTTTCCGAAGCGGGGTGACCTATCGGCGCGGCATGGGGCGCATCTTTTACTTTCGCCCCGGACATGAAACATTTCCCACCTATCACCATCCGCAGGTGCAGCGCATCATCGCCAATGCTGTTTTGTGGGCCGCCCCTTCCGCCGCCGGGCTGCCAGCGAAGTATGGCCATCGCCCAATCGCTGCGGATTGATCACAGGCCGTTTTTTGCGGCCGGTCACGGCCCGTTCTTTACGGCCGGCGCCGAATCTGCCGTCGGCGATGAAGGTGCTGCCACAGTGGCATCATGCCCCTTAGCGCCTGCGGACTGCGAATCGTGGTTGCTGCCGGCGTAAATCAGCGCCATTTCCGAAGCGGGCACCTTCCGCACAATCATCCAGATAAGAAAAACAATGCCTATTAAAAGCATGGGCACACTGTAGATCACACCCAGACTGATAAGATGCCCGAAAATCATCCGCGGTTGATCACCATCGCGAAACTGTTCGCCGATGATCCGCATGATGGGATAACCGACCGCAAAAGTGGCGGCGGCAATACCCGGCTTTTTCCATCGGCTGCCGACGAAAAAGCAGATGATAAACAGAAGTAAACCCTCGGTGGTTGCTTCAACGAGCTGCGACGGAATGCGGGGGGGCAAAATCTGGCGAAGAAGATTAATGACATACGGGTGATTTTCTCGCGAGAGGTTCACGATCTCAAGCCGTGGGTTGGTGGCCAGCGCATGGAGAATGGACGGCCGATTGGAAAAGTGCTCCGCGACCTGATTGATCAAATGATTTACCTGTCCGCTGGAAACGGTGCGTTCCAATTTGGTTTGGGGGGGATAGATCAACTCGGTGGGAAATTGGACGGCAAACCGATTGTGCCAGACGTGGCCATAAAGTTCGCCGTTTACAAAGTTGGCGATGCGGCCAAAAAACAAGCCAATGGGGGCGACCATCGCGCCGCAATCGATGAGATTGAAAAAAGAATAGCCATTGCGCCGCGCAAATATCCATGAGGCCACGAATACGCCCACGATGCCGCCATGGGCAGCCATGCCGCCATATTGAACTTTCAAAAGGCCCCAGTACGGAAACGGAGGTGAAAAATTAGTGAACATGTGCGGGCGGTATAAGATCGCCTCGCCCAACCTGCCGCCAATAAGAACGCCGAAAATCGCGACAAAAATAACGTAGTCGGGTAGTCGCTGCCGCGGCATGGCCATGCGGCCGGTTTTAATGAAATGCGACATGACAAAATAGGCGATAACAAAGCCGGTGAGATACGCGGTGCCGTACCAGCGAATGCCCCACGCGGAGTGACCAAATTCGATAATGTAGGGATTCAGGGTTTCAATGAAATAGCCCAATAACAAGAGTTGCCACCTCCGAAACGCGACGAACACGACACTTTACCGTAAAAACAAACTTCCTTACACTGCCCTGCTCGGCGGATATTAACGCGTACGGTTAAACCCACGCCGGAGTTTTGGATGAAGTTATGACTTTTGCAAAAACCCAACGTCTTGAAGCCTTGCCCCCTTACCTCTTCATCGAGATCGACAAGAAAAAGCGAGCGTTGCTGCAGGCCGGTAAAGATGTCATCAATTTGGGTGTGGGCGATCCCGATTTGCCCACCCATAAATTTATTATCGATGAAATGGCGAAGGCCATTTATGATCCGAAGAATCACCGCTATCCCTTCGATGAGGGAGTGCCCGCGTACCGGCAGGCCGCCGCCGAATTTATGTCACGCCGGTTTGGTGTGACGGCCGACCCCGATAAACAAATTCTCACCACCGTCGGCTCCAAAGATGGGATCAGCCATATTCCTTTGGCGGTGGTTAATCCGGGCGACGTGGTGCTGGTGCCGCAACCGGGATATCCGGTTTACAACAGCGGCGCCATCTTTGCCGGCGGCCGCCCGTATGTCATGCCGCTGCTGCAAGCCAATCACTTCCTGCCTGATTTGGATGCAATTCCTGAAAACATTCGCAGACAGGCCAAATTGATCTGGCTTAATTACCCCAACAATCCGACCGCAGCCTCGGCCCCGCTGAGCTTCTATGAGCAGGCGGTAAAAATGGCGCAGCGCTACGGCTGGATAATCGCGAGTGATCTGGCATATGGCGAAGTTTATTTTGAACAACCGCCCCCGAGCATTCTCCAGATTCCCGGCGCCATGGATGTCGCGATTGAATTCCATTCGCTTTCCAAAAGCTTCAATATGACCGGCTGGCGTATCGGATGGGCGGTGGGCAATGACAAAGTGATTGCGGCCTTGGCGCAGGTGAAGGGAAATATGGACAGCGGCCAGTTCAATGCCATTCAGGTGGCAGGCACCGCAGCCCTCAAAAATTATCAGCACGCCGATGTCAAAAATCAGATGGCGATTTATCGCCGCCGCCGCGATGTGCTTGCCGACGGGCTGGCGCAACTCGGATGGCAAATGCAAAAGCCGTCGGCTGGCTTTTTTTGCTGGGTGCCGACACCCCATGGAAAAAAATCCATGGAAGTATGCAATCAACTGCTTGACGAGGCCCATGTGGTAACGGTGCCCGGGGGGGGCTTTGGCCCCGCCGGCGAGGGTTTTCTGCGAATGGCGCTGACCGTGGATGAAAGCCGCCTCCATCAAGCCGTTGAGCGGATCGCAAAAATTAAGTTTTAATCCGACCTGGCACTCGGGTGTTCTTGAGCGGTAGCGGTAGATGGATCGACAAGCGAACAAACGTTTCTTCCTGATTGTATTTTTGATCGGGGTGATCATCACGATCTGTGCGGCGTGGCAGGCGCGGCTGCGCATCATCCACAAGGAGCGCGTGGGCAGCACCGTACAGGTCAACGATTTTGATCGCTGGATGACCATGGTTCCCCAGTTTCTCCATGCGAATATTCCCTATACCAGTGATTCATTTCCTACCCCTCCGGTAACACTCGTGGTCTTTGCACCACTGACATGGATTTCTCCCGCCAATGCTCAGTTTGTGTGGGTGTGTTGCAAGCTGCTGTTCTGCTGCATTATCTTTTTCGCGCTCTATAAGGCGGTGGCTAAGGCGGGCGTTCGCCTCGACGCCGTCGCCGTAACACTGATTTTGCTCGTGTGGCTGCCCCCCGTCCTTGGCGACATGCAGGAGGGCCAAACGAATCTGCTGATGCTTACACCGCTCGCCGCAGGCCTTGCGCTGGCAATGGTGGATCGGATGTGGGCACGATGGGCGGCTGGCATTCTCGTCGGACTCGCGGTCTGCGTGAAAGTCACGCCGGTCATTTTTCTGATCTATTTTATCTGGAAGCGGCAATGGCAAGTGGTGGGCGGCGTACTGATGGGCCTGGTGCTAGGCTTGCTGCTTATACCGAGCCTCTTTTTTGGCTGGAGCCGGAATTGGGCATGGCTTAGCGAATGGTTCCGAATTATGATTTTGCCCTATGTAACCCGCGGCCGCGTGGAATACTACGTGGGCCAGTCGGTTCCAAGTTTTCTCTCACGGCTGCTGCGGCACGTACCCGCATTTTATTCCCATCCGCATGGCCTCAATAAACCGCACTACGTCAATTTTCTTAAGCTGCATCGAAATCTAAGCGATGATTTGATCCGTGCCGTGCTCGTTGTCATCGGCCTCATCGGCTTATGGTGGGCCCGCCACAAGCTAAAGCCGCTGGGGCAAAAGCGCTATCTGATGGAAATTGGCGCCGTGGCCGCTTACATGCTTTGGGCTTCTCCCCGCACCTGGGTGCCGCATTATGTTTCATTGGCAATGACCCTTTTTGCCGTCGGCATGATTCTGTGCGATGGGCTTCAGCCGCTGCGGGCGCGGCAAATGGCTTTTCTGGTATTAATTTTGGCGTCGCTTTTAATGTTTCTGACCACGGACGTCGGAAAGGTTTTTGGCCACAACGGCCATCGGTGGATGCTGACCATTGGCGTATCGCTTTGGGCGACGGTTTTCATGGCGCTAACGATTTTATACGCCAGCCGCTTTGCGCCCGGCAAGCCTGAAAAACCGCCAATCCTGGAAGCTTCATCTGAGGCGGCGTGATGCAGCACGATGCGTACATTGCGCTGGGATCCAATCTCAGCGATCCTCTGGCGCAGATCGGGTCTGCCATCGCCCAAATCAGCGGATTAAATCAAACGCAGTTGCTGGCATGGTCTACGCCGCAATGGTATGCCGCGGTCGGAGGACCGCCGGGCCAACCGGATTATTTGAATTCGGCCGCCCACCTGAAAACCGAATTAAGTGCGGCTGAGTTGTTCTGCGCCCTGATGGACATTGAAAACCGGCATGGGCGCCGCCGCGGGGGCGAGCCCAAAAATTCGCCGCGAACGCTGGATCTCGATATCCTGTTTTTTGATGATTGCCAGATTCGGAACGCCACGATGACCATTCCGCACCCCCGCATCGCGGAGCGCCTTTTTGTACTTGAACCGCTGGTCGCCATCGCCCCGCAATTCATTCATCCGTCCGCCAATCTCACCGTTGCTGAACTTCTAAAGAGGTTGGATCGCGGCTGTCCATGGCAAGCGGCGGAGGGGGCACAAGGCATATGAAAATATTTACCAGCATTGCAGATTACCAGGCGTGGCGCGGCGATATAACCGACCGGGTGGTATTTGTGCCCACCATGGGCGCGCTGCACCAGGGGCATGGCAGCTTAATAACATTGGCGCGCCGGCTCGCAGGCGGCACTGGAAAGGTTGTCGCATCGATATTCGTCAATCCCACGCAGTTTGCCGCCGGTGAGGACTTCGGCAAATATCCCCGCACACTTGACACCGATCGGGCAATGCTTGAGTCCCTCTCTGCCGACGTTCTCTTTTTACCGGATGAAAAACAGATGTATCCGCATTCCGGCGATTTGCCCCGTGTAATCCCCGGTCGCATCGCCACGCTTTACGAAGGGGCGGATCGCCCGGGCCATTTTGAAGGTGTCTGTACCGTCGTGGCGAAACTGCTGAACATCATTCAGCCCGCGGTGTTAATTCTGGGACAAAAAGACTTCCAGCAGCAGGCCATCGTTGCCGCCATGCTCTCAAGCTTGAACTTTCCCGTCACGCTTATGGTCGCACCCACCATTCGTCAGGCCGATGGCTTGGCCATGAGCAGCCGCAATCGCTATTTAAGCCCGGAGCAGCGGGAAAAAGCTCCCGCGCTCTATAGAGCGCTGCGATGGGCCGCGGACGAAATCAAGCAGGGGCGCTGCGATGCCACCGCTTTGAATCAGACCATGCGCACCACCATTGAGTCGGCCGGCATGGTCTGCCGTTATGCATTGATCTGCGATCGCCATACACTCGCCCCCGTCACGGGCCGCGCGCACAGAGATAACGTCATACTCGGCGCTGCCATCCTCGGTGCCACACGCCTCCTCGACAACGTC
>JAJZGD010000184.1 GCA_021804985.1 Planctomycetota bacterium | reverse complement strand
GCGGGAGGGATGGTTTTCTGTTCGGCGGTCGGCTATTCGCAGCCATTCGAAAAGGCCATGATCAAATATGGACAGGAGGTGGTGCGCAAACGCTATGAGGTGCATCAACTATCGAGTAAAAGCGATCTGTTTACCATGCAGCCATGGTTCCATATGCACTATAAATTGCTGGGTATTTCCAACGGCGTGCGATACCTCTGGATCATAAGCCCCGAAGATATCGGCGCCGTTTGGCAGCGGCGGGCCTTTGCAGATCAAGCTTGCTGGGAACTTCCCATCAATCTTTATCTTTATTGCACGGGAAAAGGGTACCTCGGTACGCGGCTGAGCACGCTGACGGTACCGATGGCCAATCAACCCGCGATCCACCACGTCAGTGTTGGATTGCTAAAGTACGCGGGGAACTGGAACCCCGAACCAGGCGCGTGGACGCGCATGAAAGAGCTTGCTGCCAGCGATTTTCAGACTCAGGTCTCTTTGTCCACGGTCACATCAGAATCTCTGCACGCCGGGGTACTAAAGTTGGTGCACATGACCGGGACGGGCAATTTCAGTTTTACCCCGGCACAAATCGCCGCAATCCGCAAGTACCTCAACGGTGGGGGCATGCTTTTCGCTGATGCGGCGGGGGGTAGTTCGCTTTTTGCCAATGCCTTCCAGACTTTCGCCAACAAGCTTTATCCGCATACGCCGCTGGTGGGGCTCAATGCGCATGCAGTCATTTACACGGGTCGAATGCCGGGCGGAATTGACGCCCACAAGGTGAGCTACCGAAAATACTACGTATCCAAGTTTGGGTTTAAGACTTCGCCGCAGTTGCTGGGCATCCGAAAAAACCACCGTTGGGTGGTGATTTTCTCGCCGCAGGACATCTCATCGGGCCTTCTTGGCACCCATACATGGGGTATTGCGGGGTACGATCCAAAATCCGCAGTCAATCTGGTGCGAAACATACTCCTTTACGCAGCCAAGCATTGATTGGTGCATGCGTGGCCTTCGGAGCACCTTCGCACGCATCGTGTGGACGCAAGAATCTAGTGGCCCAAAAAGCCCATGCTGCGCATCCAGCGGGCGCATGCGAGCGGCCACTTTACCGAAGTGGTGCCGGGAACGCCGAGGCCGAAGCCGTGCTCGCCTGTACTGTACATTCTAAGAACGACCGGAATATGTTCGCGTTTAAGGGCGTGGTAAAAGCTGAGGCTGTTGGCCAGCGGCACCACGGTGTCGTTACGCGCGACGCAGATAAAAGTGGGGGGTGTTAATTTGGTAACCATTAAGTTGGCGGAAAAATATTTTTCCACATCCAGCGGACAATGGTTGCCCAAGAGCGCCGCATGCGAGCCGGGGTGCGTAATGCCGGGAATCATGGAAATCACCGGGTAGCCGAGGATGAGAAAATCGGGTCGCGTGCTCAGGCGATCCAACGGATGTGGAGACTCTGGGTTGCCGGGCAAGAATAGGGTGCCCGCCATCGCGGCGACGTGCCCCCCCGCGGAAAAACCAGCCACGCCCACATCTCGCGGATTGATGTGCCAGCGCCGCGCGTGAGCTCGCACAATTTGCACCGCGCGCCGGACATCCTGCAGCGGCCAGGGAACACCACTCGGCGGCAGTTTGCCGTGCGGCAGCCGATAGTTAAGCACAAATGCGGAGACACCGAGTTTATTCAGCCACGCCGCAATCGCATAGCCCTCGTGATGAATCGCTTCATATACGTAGCCGCCGCCGGGGCAAATGACCACCGCGCATCCATTGCTTCGATTCTTATCCACCCGATATTCAGTAAGCGTGGGCCAAAGGTGTAAATTTCGGGCTCGCTTGGCTGCGGGAATATTCAGGTGTGGCCAGACGGGAATAACCTTGGCACCCGGCCGGCGATTGGGTGCAAACCATGGGGGCATGGCTGCGGCAAGCGATGCCGTGATGATCAGAATTAGGCCGACAGACATGCAGATTCTGGCTTTTAGCATTTGATGGCTCCCAAAGAATTTCGGTAAGGCCTCATTTAAAGGCGGGGGCGCGCTCCGCGTGCACCTGGGCTGCGGAAGCGGTTTTCAACAAGCGCCCGTGCAGAAAATTCAGTCGCGACCGAGTGGGCTCAGCGCAAAAAGGATTTCATCCGCCGGCACGCCGCGACCATGTTGCAAAATATAAACACTCGTGCGGGTTGTCAATATTCGATTGGTAATTGTTCTACCACGCGGAGGCCGAAGGCTTCGAGGGCGTGGAGCCTTTTAGGCCGATTGGTCAGCACTCGCAATTGGGAAAGGCCAAGATCGCGTAATATCTGCGCCCCGATGCCAAAATCACGTCGGTTCATCGGGCCGATAAGTTCCGGACTTGATGGATCGATTTGCGGGCCGGTGATTTGGAATTCTTTAAGTCGGGATAGCAGTGCCAGCCCGCGCGATTCCTGCCGCAGATAAACGAGTGCCCCTTTGTCGGCCTGCGCGATGCGCTGCATCGAGGCCTGCAGTTCCTGCCCGCTCGTGGCTTCCTGACTTTGAAATACATCGCTGAGAAGGTTTTCCGAGTGCATGCGCACCAGCACCGGCTCGTTTTGATGGGCAATCCGCCCCGTGAGCGCATCGCGCACACCAACGCCGCCGCGTGTCAATGCGATATGCAGCAGCGGATCGTGCATGGTTTCATAAACAATCAGGTTAAAAGAGCCCCAGCGGGTGGGAAGTTTTTCCTGTGCCAGGCGGCGAATGAGCGTTTCCTGCCGGAGCCGATATTGAATAATGTCGGCGATGCTGCATATCAGCAATTGATGCTTTTTGGCAAATACTTCAAGCTCGGGCAAACGGGCCATGGTGCCGTCGTCTGCCATAATTTCGATGATAACGCCCGACGGGTGCAGACCGGCAAGGCGTGCGAGATCAACGGATCCTTCGGTCTGCCCGGCACGTTCCAGAACACCGCCGGGCCGCGCGCGGAGCGGATTGATATGGCCGGGGCGGCACAAATCATCGGGTTTGCTTTCAGAATTGATGAGAACTTTAATGGTTGCCGCGCGTTCGGACGCCGAGACGCCGGTGGTGATGCCGAAACGTTGATGGGCATCGACGGTGACGGTAAAGGCGGTACCGAGCGGTGCGGTATTCACAGCCGCCTGGGGATATAGGCTCAGGCGCTCGCAATCTTCGGCAATAAGCGCCACACAGAGAACGCCGCGGGCCTCGCGGAGCATAAAGTTGACAATTTGCGGCGTGATGAACTGGGCCGCGCAGATGAGATCACCTTCATTTTCGCGATCTTCATCGTCGACGAGAATGACCATTTCACCCTGGCGGATGGCTTGAATCACCGCCTCAACGGGCGCAAATGTGCTCATTGGCCGTTATCCGCGAGAGGAAGGTTACCCGGGCAAACATACTTTTCCGGTGCCACTGCTGCAGGGTGGAAGCCGTGCTACCTGCTGACCTTCCGGCGATTGGATGGGGTACCATGGCGAGCCCTTGGCCGGTGACCGAACCAAAATACCGGTTCCGAATACGGGTGATTCCATCGGGGGGGCCATCATAGGCTGACCCGGTTTTGGAGCGGCATGCAACATCTGTTGCAGCATCTTTTGGGCCTGCGAGGAATATTTCTGCAGCCACGCAATTTTGCGATTCCCGCAACTGCTGCACGTATACATGTACGCGAGCACGATGGTGCGCTTGCCGGCAGAGTTTTTCAGCGGCGGTGTGCGCGAACTTGGGTAGGTGTAAAACTGCTGGGTACTTGTGTCGTAGTAATAGGCCGATGGAATGGACATGTTGCCGCCCACCCCGGTCGCCTGGCGGAAAATCCAGACAATCGCCAAAACCGCAATCACCGCGGCGCCCACGCTAACCGCCAGCGAATTTTCATTGATGGTGTTACGCAGGTTCGACGGTTTGAGGCTTTCCCGCCAATTATAAGGAAGAATCATGGCCAACCCTTCTTTTTAAAACCCGGTTCGGAAGTCCCAACCGGATAGGTCCCCTTACTATCCACCCAAATTCGTCTTTTCTCAACGGCGCCAAAGAAAGCGGATGAATTCCGCCTTCTTTACCTTTATATCGGTCGCAAGACTTTATCCGCATCTTAAAAAAACAACAACTCGCCGATAAGAAGTGCGGGGGAAAGGGGGGAAAGGGGGGAAGCGGCGGGAGTGTGGGAAACGCGGGAAGCGGGAGAAGCCTGGGAAACGGTGCTGGCGGGGGATGCGGGAGAGGCGTGCGAAACGCAGGAAACCCCAAATGCGGTTTCGTGCGGGGCGAAGTTTCCGGGGCTGAGATCGTTCAAGGGCAGCGGCGAGGATGATCACGGATTCAATCGGGAAATACCGGCAGTGGCATCCGGCGGCCGGGTCTTCTGCCCCGTGGCCTGGGTTGACGCGGCCCCGCAGGCCGACTGAATTGCGTCAGGCGCGTGTACCCGCGGCGGAGGGTTGCCCCGCCACCGCAGAATTCTGTGGATCGGCGACCGGGGCCATGCGGGACACCTCGCGGATAGATTTAAAAAAGGCAATAAAGGCGACGGTAAACAGCACGATCGCCGCGAGGAAAAAGCCGACTCCCAATGAATGTAGATTGTGTATATGTATATGAGTATTAATTGATGCGGTTCCCAGCACCGGCCAGATCAGGCCGGCAATACCCACGGCCACAAACGCCAGCCCGGCCCACGACAAGGTTCGACCCGACATAAGCCGCGCTAGCCGGGCACGGGCAGCATCCGGCAATTTTCGCCGCGCCATCCATTGGCCAAAGAGTCCGCCGGCCAATACCTGCATGACCATGGTGCCCAAACCAAAAAAGGTGCCGGGCAAAAAGGCGAGCCAAGGCGAGCCCATGTGCGGGGCCAGCGCGGTATACACAATGATGGCAAATGCGCCGGTGCCGAAACCTGCGATAAAGCCATGCACCAGGGGCATATAACGCGGCATGTTTCCGGGGTTGGCCCCGCCGATCGATGAGCCCATGCTGTGCGTGTGAAAAAGGTGCGGTATTTTGCCGCGCCGCAGAATATAAAAGCCGGAGGCCGCCATGACGGTACCGATGATGATGTAAACCCAGAAATTGAATCGCAGATCTTTGGCAAAATCTGTCAGGGCAAAATAGGCCAGTTCAGACATGATGGATCGCTGAAGCGTGAACGCCAGCGAAAACAGCAGGCCGGCTCGCATACCCCCTTTCCAACTGTAACTTCCAACCGCGTAACTGAAGGTGATCGGCCAGGTATGTTCATCGGGGGTAATTCCATGGACCATGCCGAGTAGAAATGCGGTCGCCAAAATGGCCAGTATCCCCAGGCCGATGCCGGTGGGGTTCCAGACATTTACTGCGCCGACGGTTAGCAGATGTTCAATCATGATTTGCGCTTCCTCGTGGCAGGCGTCGGTCTTGCGTGTCGATGGTTATGATGCCGCCGCAAGGTTCCTTCGGGGACGTGTTGGCCGCAATCCTTGCATTCCTCGGAGCGCTCAAAACAGTCAACGCAAAGGAGTTCGCCCGTCTTTTCAAATTCACCGAGACGTTGACGATCGCTTTTGGGCAGTTGCCGCACAATCGCACGCAATTTCGGCAGTACCGGCAGGGGCGTATGGCAGCCCGAGCAACTCGCAAATTCCAGTTGCTGGAGCAGCAGTTCAATTTCATGTCCGCGGTTGGCATCGATGGTTCCCTTGCCGCTGCAAAGCGGGCAGAGGTGACCGAGGAAGGCATAAACAGCATCGCGGATCAGCTCGCTTTTGTTCCGCACGCCGGAAAGCAACGCCGATAGCTGCGCGTCCGCCTTAAATGCGACTACCTGATCTTTTAATTGTCGGGCCTGTTCTTCCGGCATTTGGTGCTTTCTGGAAATGGGTTCCAACATCCACCGCTGTATTACATTGTATTACCTTGGCCGTACCAACGCAATCCATTTACCGGCTTGGTTATCGGCCAGATTCTGCGGGAACATAAAACAAAGTTTTACCCCGCCGGGATACACGCTTTCGGGTATCCTTTTTTCACCCGCGTGCCTTAACCACCGTACGTCGGCTGGTTGCTCCGGGTTTACTTTGGTTTCTTCAAACGGTGGCGTGTGATGTCTGCATCGGCGGTGATCTTTGATTTTGATGGCGTTATCGCGAGCACGGAAGATCTGCATCTCCAGGGGTACAATCGGGCACTGGAGGACCTGAGCGGCAGCGTCGGCCGGGCAGTTCAGGTGAACTCAGAAACATACTTTGACCGCTACGTGGTCTACGGCAGCGCTGACGCCTTCGCGCATATGCTTTCCGATGCGGGTGTGCAGCCAACACCCCCGCTGATCCGGGAACTATGCCAAACCCAGGACAGATTCTTAGACATGAAGCTGGATTCCATCGTAGACCC
>JAJZGD010000183.1 GCA_021804985.1 Planctomycetota bacterium | reverse complement strand
CGTTTATCAGCCGCCCGTTTACCAACCAGCTTATCAACCGGCCTACCAGCCGGTTTATCAACCGGTGTACCAACCCGCACCCGTGGTGACGGTTCCCTCGGGTCCAGCGTATGCAAATACTCCGGTGGCCACCGAGCCGCCGCCAATCACCTACACACCGCCGGGGCTTGTCAGCCAGGCGCCGGTGCCGACTGCGGTGTATAGCCCGCCGTATACGCCTACCTATGTACCTCCGTACACATATGCACCGGCTTATGCGCCGCCGCCATACATCGCCCCCAACTATGCGCCGCAGGCCTATTTCGGCGCCCGGTTTGCCTTTCACCCCTATTTTTACCATCCGTTCTATCGCCCCTATTTCTATCACCCCTTCTTCCACCCGTTCTATCATCCCTTTTACCGGCCTTATTGCCGGCCGTTCTATCCCGCGTTTGGCGGCGGAGTGCATGTAGGGTTTGATTTTCATTGAAGGTGACCCGGCGCTCAGCAGCCGCCGGGGTAGCCGCGAGAATCTGCTGCTAAGCCGGCGGTCCAATCGTTTGTGTTTGCTGATCCGGCGGCAGAGAGCGGCGTAGTTCCGGGCTTAGCCAAACTTTAGACCAAGCCGGTGATATTCCGATCATATCGAGCACCATCAGGTACGTCAGTGGCGGATGAAGAACCGCAAGCTGCGCGCCATCATTGAGCAGCGCTTCGGTGTTAACGCCTTGCGCGTGGCGCGCGAGTTCCGTGAGAATTTGAGCGGCGGGCATCGGGTTTTCATTTTTTATCGAGCGATAGACCTGCCATTGAATCCACGCGCGGGCCAGGATGCGGGCCCAGTAAACCGGCAGCTTCATCAGCAGGCTCACCGGCGCATCATCGTGAAGCAAATCCAGGCCAATGGGCACATAAAGAAATGGCTCCATTTTGGTCTGCACGATCAGATCAGCGGGTGGGCGGCGCTGGGCACCCTGATACAAAAATAACCCCGTCTGATATTCCGAACGGAAGGCCCACGCCAGCATGCCGAGATAAATCAGGTAGATGATGGACAAAAAAATGCCGAAAATAATTTCCCGCTGATGCATCGTGGTGTAAGCGATAAACACAATCACCAGCAGATAAAAAAAGCCCGTCGCAATCGCGATAAGTATCAGCGGCGTGAGCAGTGCTCCGCAGGCGCCGCCGGCGGCGCGCAGAATCACGCCCCACATAAGTCCTCGACGCCGTCGATCAATCCGCTGCACCCAGATATGCAGTTGCCCCTCGAGCGATGCGGTTGCCATGAAATACTTCCTCGCAAAGCTGCCCGTCAGGTGGTGGGCTCGGTGATGCCCGCAGCCCGAAGCACACCTCTGATAATTGCCCGCTGATCCGGGCTGAACCATATCCGCGTGCCATCGGCCTTGATATCCACCCAGCCAAGTTGCCGCAGGTATGCGAGCGTCGGGATCAAACCATTCCGCGCAGTCTCGTCGATCGGCAGTGCGCTGACGGCCACGCCATGTTCGGTTTTGGCAAGCTCGGCAAGAATCGTGGCGCCGGTGAGCATATCGGCCGCCGTCGCGAGCGTGTGCAGCATGCGGCGCTGGGGCAAACTGCGTGCGACCATGCGCGGGCCGATGAAAAATGGCCGCACAAACCACTTGTCATCGCTCGGCGCATCGCCCGCGATATTGAGGCCCATCGCGCCGAAGCTTTGTAGGTCTACTTCCGATTTGTCTATGTACAAAATGGTTTGTCCGCGGGTATCCGTGCGGACAATGATCGGCTGGTTATCAAATTGATTTCGTTCATGGGCCAGCAGCAGCGGAATCATGATGGCGGCGGCAAGCACAAAAAAAAGAATCCACCACAGGTGCGGCCATCCAAGAGTCGCCGCCACCGAAGACCAGATGAGGTACAGCACCGTTCCAAGGAAGGCCGGAGCAATAAGGCTCAGCGGCACGCCAAGGCAAAGGGTGATGAGCAACTCGCGGCCGCGTTTTTCCTCGCGCTCGCGCAGCGTTTCCACGATTTGGTGACATGCCAATCGCCATTTTTCGTCCGACATACCGGCATTGTGATTGCAAGAGGGGAGATGGTCAATTGTTTCGCCTGGGGTTGCTTTTGGCGCTTTCAGTGTTGCTGCCGGTGTTGAACCCGGTTTCGCTTCCGATTTCGCTTTCGGTTTGTCTCCCAATGCGATCGGCGAATTTCAACCGGGGGGGGCAAAAAGTCCATGGGCATGGTGGAAGCGGCGATATGGGGGAGGTGGGGGTTGGGGGCTACTGCGGAATCAGCGGCAGTAGTCGATGGCGCGGGCCAATGCGGAACGCATTTCCTTGCGAGGCACGATGCGATCGATGAAGCCTTTTTCCTGCAGGAATTCGGCCCGCTGAAATCCTTCAGGAAGTTCCATCCGGATGGTATTGGCGATGGTGCGCGGGCCGGCAAAGCCGACCATGGCTTTGGGTTCAGCGTAAATCAGGTCGCCGAGCATGGCAAAGCTGGCCGTGACGCCGCCGGTGGTGGGGTCGGTCAGCACGCTGATATACAGAAGGCCGCGTGCCGAGAGGCGTGCAAGCGCTGCGGAGGTTTTCGCCATCTGCATAAGGCTCAAGGTGCTTTCCTGCATGCGTGCGCCGCCTGAGCACGATACGATGATCAGGGGGAGTTTGGCTTCCGTAGCGCGTTCAATGGCGCGTGTGAGTTTTTCACCGACGACGGTTCCCATCGATCCGGCAAGGAAGGAAAAATCGAGAACGGCAAGAACGACGGGGCGTCCTTTGATAAACGCTCGTCCACTCACCAGGGCGTCATTGCTGCCGGTGGTATCTTGTGCCTCGCGTAATTGCTGGGCATAAGCTTTTTTCGCCTTAAATTGCAGCGGGTCCGACGCCCTGAGCTGGGCATCGCGCTCCTCAAAACTTCCCGGATCAACCAGCAGTTCAATGCGCTGCCGGGCATTGACGCGGAAATGGTGGCCGCAGTGGGCGCAGCAGTGGCCGTGGGCTTCGATTTCCTTGCGGTACACCATGCGGGTGCAGCCGGGGCACGCCAGCCACAAACCTGCCGGCACATCCACATGTTTTCGCGTTGCGGGGAATCTGATTTTCAGGTCGAGAGGCATCTCGGTTATTTCAGCCATGAATCGCTTGATCCTTCCTGATAGCTTTTGATGTCTTCCGTGACCCTTATGATTTTACTCGTTATGAGCTCGTAAAAGAAACCGTTTTGGGGTCTGCCACATCAACCACGACATTTTGTCGGCCGCTGCGGACGGCTGCCTGGGGTGGGCAATCAGCCCAGGAAAATTAACTCGGCACTTTTACAACTCTTACCGCACTGCGCATGATAAGCATTGGCAATTTTAACTGCAAGCCACCGGATCGGAAATAAACGCCGCGCGAGGATGGCGGTTAGAAGACATCGCAACCTCTTGTAAAACAATGAGTTGCATAACAAATCGCCCGTCGCAATGGCGCGTGACGGCTATCGTCGCCGGGGATTAGCCACCAAAAGTTATCAGACGCGGGTGGCCTTAACCCGTTGCGGCAGGCCCCAAAAAAACGAGTTATCTGGTTTTATTAGGCTCCCCACAACCCGATAGCCGAGGTATAATCATGGTGTGTGCTCCGAAACAGGGGTTGCTCATTTGAAATGGTCGGATGCAAAGCTTGATGAGTTGGCGCGGCAGTTGGTTTATACGCCGGCGGCAAAGCGTCGCGCTCAGCTGGACGCGGCGCTGGAACTGCTTGGCCAAATCGACCCGGAAGAGCAATATCCATGGGACTATATCTTTTTCAAAATCACCGGTTTTCGGACGCGTGAAGATCCCGAGGCTTCGCTGACCGGGCGCGGCCTGATGGCCGATCTGCCCAGCCTGATCGAATATATATCTACAACCTTAGACATAAATGTCAGTGATTCACCCGAGGAAGTGCTGCCGCTCGACCAGGTGACGCGGCGTTTCGGCGTTTCAACCAAAACCATCCAGCGCTGGCGGCGGCAGGGATTGCCGGCCATGCGGTACGTTTTTGCCGACGGTGTGCGGCGCGTGGGTTTCCGGGAGTCGCAGGTGGCGGCGTTCAGCCAACGCCATGCGAAGCGCCTCGTGGATGCTGCGCGGTTCCGGCAGATTCCGGAAAAGGAAAAGGCGCAGATTATTGCCCGTGCCCGGCGCCTGTCAGCGAAGTGCCACTGCTGCATGAAACTCATCTCGCGGCGGATTGCGCAACACACCGGCCGCAGCCCCGAAACGATTCGCGAAATTATTCGGCGCCATGATGCGGAAAATCCGACGTGCGCCGTATTTGCCGATATTCCAAGCCCGCTAACATCGGCCGATCACCAGATCATCACCGAATGCTTTCATCGGGGCATCTCGGTGGATTGCCTCGCCAAACGGTATTGCCGCAGTGCTGAGGCCATTCAACGCATTGTGGATCAGCGGCGAGCGCTGCACGCCAAATCCATGCCGATCAAATTCGTGCACAATCCACTTTTTGAACACCCGGACGCCGCCCGCATCATCCTTTCAGATTTGGCTGGCAAAGCGCAGCGGCAGGCGGCCGAGGAACCCATTGAAGATGGTGAGCAGCGACTTTTGTTACGGCGTCCGCGCGATCTGCCCGCCTATCTGCAGGATGTATTCCGGCAGGCGATTGTGGCACCCACTTTAACCATCGACGCATTTCGCCAGATGAATTTTCTGCGTTATCAGGCGTGGCGACTGCAGTTGGAATTGGATGTGGCCTCGGCGACCGGTGAACAGGTGGACGCGATCGATGCGGTGCTCGCCCGGGCGGATGCCATTCGCAATCAGATTCTGCAATCCCATTTGCGCATCGTTGTGGTGGTGGCCCGCAAGCATTGCCAAAGCAATGAGAATCTGCTGGAGCTTATTTCTGATGGCAACCTGTGGCTGATGCGTGCCGCCGATTCATTCGATTTTGCGCGGAACGTCCGTTTCAGTACGTATCTCACGTATGCCCTCATGAAGAATTATGCCCACCGTTTCGGCCAGCCGAATCGCGGTGGCAATCGCCTTCTCGTATGGCAGGACGACCTGCTCGATCAACTCGGCACGCCTGCCGAACAGAGCATTCCCGATGCGGTCGATATGCTGCATTTGCAGGGACGGCTGCTCGATGCGCTAAAGGAATTGCCGGAGCGCGAGCGCTCGCTCGTGGCCTCACATTATGGGCTTGAGGCCGGAAAGCCACCGGAAAGCCTTTCGCAGATTGCCGAACGCCTGGGGGTAACCAAGGCCCGCGTGCGGCAGTTGGAAGTTAAGGCATTGGCCAAACTGCGCGGCATTCTTGAAGGGCAGGTGCCAGCGACACCTTCGCCGCAGCCCCAACGTATACAAGCCGCTGTGCCGTCAGAATAGCGAAAATCGTCATCCAACTCGGTTTATAAAGGCCTACCGGGCGGTGGCCGAGGCTTCCGTGATATAGCATGTTTTCCAGGCGATATGGGCTTGCCCGGGCTGATTGCGGGCCGCTTTGGGGCCATATATCGGGATATCGGGGCATTTGGGGTCAATTCACCGCGATTTTAATTTGCACCACTTTGGCAGGGATTTTGCTGTATATAGCCGCAGAGCACCGGGGGGGGGCACTTTGGGGCCTTACTTTTTTTTGGCTTTTTAAGCCGACCGTAGCGTGCTGCGCAAAAAAAACCAGGCTGGCGGCCCGAAGGAACGCCAGCCTGGGGAGGGAGAGAGAGAGCAAGATTGTTTAAGACACGGTAGCCTGTTTCTGGTTAGGCCAAATTCTCAGGAAAACCGCATCTCATTTCATTCTACACCAAAAGCCTGAAAGTTGCAAACGCGAAAAATTTAATTTGTTTCCTATCAGGTCTCGGCAGTCCCTTTTGATTTACCAAAACCCGATTCAACTTTCAGTTGCTATGTATATCGTAGCAACCTTCGGGAAAACTTCAACTAATTTTGTCAATTTTTTTTAAATTGTTTCCCCTCACAGCCATAACATTCAGCTAATAATAGGCTTGTGAATCAAAATCGAGCCGATTTTATCGGACAAAAAGCTTGGAATACCGCCAATTTCGTCAAATTTATTGTGACGTTTTCACGTTCCGGCGCAGCTGGCAGGGGGCTCGAATGATGATAATAAAGCAGCAGGGGGCTTTTCTGGATAAACGCGCTAAATTTGTTCTTGGCGCCGGCCGGGGGATTATCTCCTGGCAGCCTGTCCGGCGGCCTTTGGTCTCGGCTCTTGGAGCTATTCGCTTTGGTCGCCGGTTTTGCGAGCGTGGCCTACCATGTCGTGCAATGCCGAATTGGCCGCCTCAGGCACGCGGCAGATCCCAAAATGTTTTTGTCGCATGGCCGCCATTAACGCTGTACAATATATTCACCGTGATGAATATTGCTGCAGATC
>JAJZGD010000001.1:74224-87568 GCA_021804985.1 Planctomycetota bacterium | reverse complement strand
ATGAGAACACCTTGCCGCCGAAAAGCCACCCCGTCCGTACACCAAATGCAATGCCATCAAGGGTTTTATCTTCCGAAAATCAAAACCGCCGGGATAAACTCCGGTTTAAAGGCTTCGCACTTACCCTTGAAGTCGCCGGGGTCGCACAGGCGGAGAAGGCGTTCACCGCACTGGCTGATGGCGGAGCCGTTACCATGCCCCTCGCAAAAACATTTTTTTCACCCCTATTTGGGATGGTAACGGACCGTTTCGGCGTCTGCCGGATGATCCTCGCGGCACATTGATGTTGATTCAGCACACCGATGAGAAGTCCGTTGCGACATTTCGCCCGCCATCAAAGTTGCCCGCAATCTATATGCCGGCCAGCTGCTTGACCAAAGCGTCGATAGGCGTTTGAACGCAGGTAAATATCGGGGTATCGCGATGCGTGAAGCGGCTGCCCTCGGTTTCTCGCAGTTCCTGAACCAGATCTAAAAAGTCGCCTGGCTGATCGGTCTCAAACGCCACGACAAATTCCTGATCGTCCATTCCGAAACTGTAAGTGGTGTTAAGTTTCACCGATGGAAATTTGTTTCCCACCATAATGTGCTCATCCATGACCCCTTGTCGGGTGTGCTTGCTCAGAAGGTACCATTCACGGGTTTTAACGAAGGGATAGACAAAATTGTATTTTCGCCGCCCGGGAACAATCATCGTGCGGGTGTCATCATGGGCGGGGTCAATTTTATCAACATAGGTACTGCGCTTGCTCTGGGCCAGATAACTGTAGGGGCTGGTCAGATATCCTCCGAGCGCAATGCGATTGATCGCGACGGAAAACGCCTGCAGTTGGGCCAGGTCGTAGCTGATCTTCCAGAACATGATGTCAACATCGGGCCGTGTACCGACGCAGCTGTACACCGTCAACAGCATTTTGGATGGATCGTTGGCTTTCACAAGGTCCACGAGGTCGTTGAGAAATTTCTGCTGCATGTGCAATTCGAGACGGCGGAATTCCGGCATCAGTTTGTAAAAGCTGAAGCTGATGAACTGCCGGGCGACGGGCGTGCCATGCGCGGGTGCAGGCTGCCCTGCGACCGCAGATGAGGCTCCCCGGGCGGGGGGCGGGGTGACGGGGCGCTCATGCAGCGATTCGGCCGGGGTATGGGTATCTGTCATGGGGGTTTCCTCCGAAAATAGACCGGTTCGCACGCAGCGCGTCCAAGCCGACATCTTTTATATGATACGCTGAATCGGGATCGGTTCGCCACGCCCTCATCCCCGCCGCTCCCGATTGGCTGGCGGCATGCAGTTTACCCCGATTCGGATGCTATCAGCTTTCGCGCCGCCTCAATCGCACCGCTCTTTTCCGTCAGCCTGTTTTCCAATTGCATGTCATAGAGCATCTCAAGCCATCGGCGGAAATCCGGGCCTGGCGCGGCTCCTAAGGATATTAAATCCACTCCCGATATCAGCGGCACCGGTGCCACTCCCTCGGACCAAAGTTGGCCGAGCAACGCCACCAATTCCGGATTTTCACTTTCGGCATGCACCGCGAAAAACAATGATCGAAGGCAATCGAAGCGGCCATCGGCCATCATTCTTTTTATCTGGCTGATCCGCAGGGCACGCCAATTTTCCAATTGCTGAAATTGCTCGGTGATCCATCTCACGCAATGGACGCCCTGATTGCTGAGCATCAGCGCGCTTTGCAGATTTATCCAGAAAGCGGAATCGTGCGGTGCGGGGGAGAGATCATGAATCAACGCCGCCAGCGCCGCCTCATACGGGCAAACGCCGCGAAGCCTTTCGAGCCAGCAGCCGCGGCCGTCATCGCCCGATTGCGGGCCTCCGTCAAGTGGCCCCATCTCCGCCAGCGGCCTTGGCCAAATGACATGCATCAGCCGGGATTTCAAAAGCCATTCGACCGCTGAATTCCGATTCGGATTTTCCAGCAGCATGCGGAACTCCATGCCAATGCGTTCGCGGCTTATGAGTTTGAGCTTTTCATGCTGCCGGCAGATGGCGTTCCACGTGCTATCCTCAATGTTAAAATTGTATCGGGCCGCGAACCGGATTGCCCGCAGCATGCGCAGATGATCTTCCATGAAGCGCGCGGACGCATCGCCAATGGCGCGAATCAGGCCGCGCCCGATATCGGCCTGGCCATCCACGTAATCGATGATGCGATCCGCGAGCGGGTCGTAAAACATGCCGTTGATGGTAAAGTCGCGGCGGTGGGCATCCGCCTCGGCCGTGCTGAAGGTAACGGTTTTAGGGCGCCGACCATCCAGATACACCCCATCCGTTCGGAACGTCGCGACCTCCGTTGGCGATGGATTACGCCCCACCAGGATCACGCCGAACGCGGCGCCGACTTTTTGGCTGCCGGGAAAAAGCCGGATCACTTCCGCCGGAGGAGCGCTGGTGGCCACATCAAAATCTTTTGGATCAATCCCCAGAAGTTGATCGCGAACGCAGCCGCCGGCAAAGAATGCCTGAAAACCGGCGGTCTGAAGCGTGCGAACGATCTCAATGGCATGAGACCTTTTAATCGCGCTGGAAACAAGTTTCATGGGTCGGTAGTTTAATCGATTCGCGCTGGCGGGGAGAGCAGCGGCCGGTAGATGAATAATAGGCTCTGCATTAACATGGCTGGCCGCGGTCTTTCGGTGCAGAAATGATTCCTGTGCCGCAATAACTGGCCGACTGGTTTTTAGGCAGCATGCAACCGAGGAGGATGTAATGATTTCCAAGGTGTTTAAAGCTTATGATGTCCGAGGCACTTACCCCGATCAGCTCAACGAGGATTTGGCGTGGAAGATCGGCTATTCGACGGCGGTTTTTCTCAAAGGTAAATTGCCGGCAGAACTGGCCAACGAGCCGGAATATCTGCGGCTCGTGGTAGGGCGCGACATGCGCCCAAGCAGCCCATCGCTGTCCGCGTCTCTCATCAGCGGCATACGCGCTGCGGGTGTGGGGGTGGTGGATATCGGCATGATCGACACCTCGATGATTTATTTTGCCGTCAATGAAATAAAATGCTGCGGCGGTATTCAAACAACGGCATCGCACAACCCGGCTCAATACAATGGCTTTAAAATCAGCGGATTGCGGGCCAAACCGATCGGCGAGACCACTGGTCTAAAGGATATTCAGGCGTTGTGCGCCGGTCTGACCGAGCACCCGGCCGCTGAGCACCCTGGCACGCTCGTTAAGGCCGATCTTTTGACGGCCTATCGCAAACATGTACTCGCCTTTTTAAAGCTGAAGCGTCCCCTGCATGTCATGATCGATGCAAGCAATGGGATGGCTGGCAAATTCATCCCTGAGATTTTTCATGATCAACCGAATTTGAAGCTGTCCACGATCAACATGGAAGTCACGGGCGCTTTTGTGCATGAACCCAATCCGCTGGTCGATTCCAATTTGCGCCAACTGCAGGAAATGGTGCTTTCCACCCATGCAGATATTGGCGTTTGCTTTGATGGCGATGCGGACCGGTGCGTATTTGTTGATGAGCAGGCTCGTATTATCCGCTGCGACATTGTGACGGCGTTGCTCGCCGTGCATTTCCTCCAGACGAATCCGGGAGCCGCAATCATTTATGATTTGCGCTCCAGCCGTGTGGTGAAAGAGGAAATTGAAAATGCGGGAGGCACGCCGGTGAGAGAGCGCGTCGGCCATGCATTTATGAAAAAAACCCTGGCCGAACGCCATGGCGTGTTCGGCGGCGAATTGTCGGGTCACTTTTATTTTCGTGACAACTTCAATTGTGATAGCGGTGCTATCGCCTTTGCCTGTATGCTTTCGGTGCTCAGCAACCGCGATGAGCCCGCGAGTCAGGTACTAAAACCTCTGATGCGGTGGCATGGCAGCGGTGAGATTAACTACGAAGTGGCCGACAAGGACGGCACGATTGCCCGGCTTGCCCAGCGCTATGCGGACGCTCAGATTGATTACCTCGACGGTATTACGGTGCAGTATGACACGTGGTGGTTCAATGTTCGTAAAAGCAATACGGAACCGCTGCTTCGCTTAAATCTTGAGGCCGCCACACAAGACATGATGAAAAAGAAACTCGACGAACTCGGAAAGCAAATCGGTACGCCGTCTTCGCACTAATTACGAGTTGTTGCGTACAGTCATAAAGGTCGAGGATTTTTGACCGGGTCATTGGGTTTATTTGAAGGTGCATGGATGTGCCATAAGCGTTTGGTTCTCGGATGTCTGTTTTTTCTGGTTCTGGCCAATTCGTGTGTCGGCGTCGCCTTTGCTGATTCTTTAGCCGGACAGATCGGGGTGCTGCTGCAATCGCCGCAACTCCGGGGTTCTCAGGTGGGCATTTGCCTCGCCCGAATGGGCCGGCATGGAATTTCGCCCGTCTATGAATTTCATCCCGACCTGCCGCTGATGCCCGGCAGCAATGGAAAACTTCTGACGACCAGTGCGGCATTCGCGCGGTTGGGCGCCAAAGCGGTTCTGCAGACGCGCTTGTTCAGGATTGGCAGGAATCTGCTCATTCTTGGCGGCGGCGATCCTGCATTGGGGGATCCGGTTTTATGCCAGCGCGCCGGATGGAAGGTCACGCAGGTTTTCTCCAAATGGGCCAGCGCGATAAAAAAGCTCGGCATAACGCATGTGAAGAATATCTACATTGATGATTCCATCTTCAATCATCATTTTTTCAATCCTAAATGGCCGACACCAAGCTCTCAGCGGCTCGACTGGTATGAAGCAGAAGTAGGGGGGCTGAATTTTTCCTTGAATTGTGTGCAGTGGGCGCCGCAAATACTACCCGGCGGGGGCTTGGGCGTTTCTCTAATCCCCGATACGTCTTACACGCCCTTTACCAATCAGGCACAACGCGGAGCCGCCCAAAGCGTTTGGCTTTGGAGGCCTCCCGGAACCAACGCCCTGTTCTTACGCGGCACCGTTAACGCATCAACCAACTACTTCATGCAAGTGACCATTCATGATCCCGGGCTTTACGCCGGGGCCGTATTCCGCCACGTGCTGATTAAAAATGGAATTGCTGTGACCGGCCATGTAATCCGCAAAACCCTTACGGCGGCCACCGGGGCCATTCGGCCCCACTTGGTTGCCGTCTATCAGACGCCCTTGGTGGATATTCTGCATCGCGCCAACACCGATAGCATCAATCTGATGGCCGAATGCTTATGTAAACTTCTCGGCCATTTAGCGACGGGACAGCCGGGCAGCTGGGCGAATGGCGATGCCGCGATCATGGCCTATCTTAAGTCGATTGGAATTGATCTCAGCGATGTCCATATGGTGGACGGTTCAGGCCTGTCGCATCATGACCACATTGCGCCGTCGGTTCTCGTGGATGTTTTGGCCCACGATTTAACGCTGCCCGATGCCAAAGTATTTGTCGATTCTCTCTGCCGTCCCGGTCACGGCACTTTAATCTATCGTTTTCGCGGTTCGCCGGCCGCCGCCCACATCCGTGCAAAAGATGGGCACATTACCGGCGCTTCTACCATCAGCGGATATCTGTGGGTTCATCACCGGATATTTATATTTTCTGTGATGGTTAACCACTACATTGGCAATGTCAATGGGTGGGAAGATCAGGTCATTACCGATCTTTACAATCATGAGCGGTAATGCAACTGCCGATGGCCGCTCAGATTTTACCCGCCGCCCGCGGGGGGCGCGCTGATTAGTTGATCACCCGTCTCGATCGCGTGGCCATTAATAAAATCGCCCATTGCCATTGCGTTTCGATGTTCCGGCTGAACCACCAGCAGTGAAATGGTGCCGGTTCCACACGCGACTTCGGTGGGGCTTACGAATGTGCCAGGCGGAGCCGCCGGGGCATCTCCTTGACGTGCTGCCACTTTAAGCAAGTTGATATTCAGCGGCGGCCGACCGGACTTTCTGATAAGCCGCGCCCTGCACGCGGGCCACGGGGAAAGCGCCCGAATGCGGCATGAAACACTTACGGCATCTTGAGAGAAATCAACCCACGCCATCGCCTTGCTGAGTTTGGGTGCTTTGGTCGCCAGCGCATGATCCTGCGGCAAGCCCACAAGGGTTCCCCCCATCAGGCCGTCAATCGCATGGAGCAGCGGCGTGACGCCGACGACGGCGAGTCGATCATGCAGCTCGCCGGCCGTTTCGCTTTCGCCAATGGGTGTTGAAGCACTGGTCAAAATATCGCCGCCGTCCATCAGCGCGTTAACACGGATCACCGTAACGCCCGCCACAGCGTCTCCCGAGAGTATGGACCATTGAATGGGGGCGGCGCCGCGAAATTTTGGAAGCAAGGAACCGTGGAGATTTATCGCCCCATGCCGGGCAATTTGCAGGAAGGCATCCGAAAGCTTTTGTCCAAACGCAATGACCACGCACAAATCAGGTGCGGGCATCGGCAAATCGCCAAGGTGATCATTTACGCTGGGAAATTTGCTCAGCGGCAAACCAAGATCGGCTGCGGCGAGCGCCACGGGTGTGGGCATAAGTTTGCGGCCGCGCCCACTGGGTTTATCGGGCTGCGTAATAACCGACAATTCGGTATTCGGGCGGCCGTGCAAGGCTTTAAGCGAAGCAATAGCGAAGGCACCGGAGGCGAGAAATAATATCTTCATCGGGAAATACAGAAACCCATGCGCAAGGAAAACTTACCGGGGGCCAGCGCAACGATGCAGAGCATTTTTAGCGTGAGCCGTGATCCGGAGGCCACGGCACGGCACAAATCAGTTGGTGGCCGGAATGGAAACCGTGCTCGCTTTTTCAAGCAGAATCGGCATCCGTTCTCGCACTTGCTTGGCGATAAGGGTATTGGGAAATTCGTCGATAATCTGTTGCCCGATGCGGCTGGCATCCGTCCAATTTTTGTCCGTGACATGCAGCGAAAACTGCGCGCTGAGCTGATTGAGCTTCTTTTTAAACACATCGCGGGCGATTTCGATGTAGCTTTCCGCTTCGCCGGGGGTCAGGTACTGATCCAGCTGTTTGAGAAGCTCCACACTCCGATTGACATCATCTTTCTGAACGGCGTCCATCCACTCCTTGAGTAACTCGCGTTTGTGACTTTCCTTGGCCTGAGCGATTCGCTGGGGCAGACTTTGCACATCGGCGTGGCCGCCGAAAAGTTTGAGTAATTGTTCCATTTCTCGCTGGCAGCCCGACCAGTCAAAGCGGCGCAGCAACTGGTCGAAATGATCGAGTGACTCCCTGACTTCCCTTTCAATAAATCCCTTCCGCGAGCCATCGATGAGCTCGCGAAGCTGAGATGCCTCCGCCCGATTTCCAAACCGGCGTTCCATTTCGGCCACGAGCCAATAAGCGGCTTCGTAATCATTTTTTTCGATGTCTTCACGGATGGCATGGCGGAGCGCTTCGCGATCTTTGTGGCGGTAGGCAATCTGTTTGGCCTGATCCGACAACGTGGTGCTGTCGCGGATGGCCTCCAGTATTTGCCGCTGCGATTCGGCAGCGCCGCGCAATTGCTCATAATGCCAATTTTCTTCCGCTTTGGATAAAGCACGCAGATCAATCAGGGGAAGCAGCACAAAGCTCGCAGAAATAGTCAGCAGCCCGGTGCATGCCAGAACCACGCCGGCAATGAGGGTGGATGCCACGTTGGAAGCCGACCCACTCGAGGTGGCGGCCGTCAAAGCCGTGGCCAGAAGAAGCAGCCCACCAAGCAGTTCCACCAGCCCCAGAATCAGTCCGAGCATGGTGATCCGCTTGGCCTTTTTGGCGAGCCTGTCAAGATTCATAAAGACCTCCTCACAAGTTCCTCTTACGCACCGCCCCCAACACCGCGGTCATAGCCGCAAGGCAGGCTTATTTCCCAACCCCGTCAAACCCCCGATCCCCCTGCGGCTCCTGAAATGTCTTGGCCAGCGTATCGTCGGCGATTGGCAGCGTCAACCATTACGAAAACTTGGTGGCGATGTGAGGATGTCGCCTTAGATCACAAATGCATTGTAACAGCTTATCCCGCCATTTACTTGCATTCAGGCGGGAAAATTGGGCCGGAGGGCAAGAGAAATTGCACCGGGTCCCGCGGGCGGCCGGCCGCGGTGGGAATTTATTTGGCTAAAAATCACAGCTGGTCGCCCATTTTGGTTCATTTTGTGACGCCATGATGCCTGCCGGGATTGATGGTGGAATCGCAGAAAAGCAGTGTCTGGGCGAGCTGATAATGGCGATTAGCCCCCGCTAAAAATCCCATTGGAGGTGCCAGGGCAATCGCATACTCCGAGTTCGACATCTGTTTTTGGCACAAAACCACGCATTTTGAATGCGGCCACCGACTACCACCATTTCGACCGGTGCCCGAAATGCCCATTTTTTAAGGGGCTTATCATATGGAGGCGGCAAGATGCGATCGCCCTGTTGGAGGTGCCGTTTTGAATGAAGAAATATTTGCAAAATTTGTGCTGTGCTATAAACTCATGGTGCTTCGCACGTGTGAAACGCCCAATTGGGTTGCGAGTGCGAAAAATGAAGCAGTTTAGCGGGCTTTTAAGGGAAAAAGCCGGATTTGTTAATCTTTTTTTGATTTTATATCCGATATAATCTTCGACGTTGATCTCCATGTTCGTGGGACTTCCATGGCAAACCGGCCCGTCAAACCCAGCCCCTCCGCTAAAAAGACGATCAGTCATAAACGCGTTTTTACCGTCATGGTTGGCCTGCTCGCGTCGCTGACGTTCAGCGCAGTTGCGCTGAGTTTGATGCAAAATCAGCCCATCACGAATGCATCGGTCGCCCCCATTCTGCTTCAGGCGGATACCAGTGCGCAATCGATCTCGGCAATCATCGCCCCGAAAGCTAAGTTGCGTAGGTCCCGCTGGAACTATATCATCGTGTATCAGTCGGGACGGTCGTCCGGTGATTTAGCCGGACTGACATCTGGCCGACAGGTCGGGGGTGTTTCGGGTTCGGCGATGGCTCCCAACGCAGGGGTCGATTTCCATTTTGTCGTCGACAATGCCAGAAATCCAAATGGGTATCCCAGTGGCAACATAGAGGTAGGGCATTCGTGGCAGGCGCAAGCGCCGGCTGCACCTTTTAGAACCTGGCCTTATTTTTATCATTCGATTCCCCATCCCTACCAAAACGCCATCGGGGTGTGCCTTATTGGTAATCTGAGTATTCGACAGGTATCGGGGCGGCAGCTTCGCTCATCGGTGGCTTTAATTAAAGGCCTGCAGCGAAGATTGGGCATCCCCAATGCACGTGTGATCTGCCAATGGAATTTGTCCCGGTATTCGCAACCTACCGCGGGTGAAGCAGCATTCGCCCGCAAACTGCACTACTTGCTCGTGCGCTAGCGCCCTGCCCATTGTGTTATTAATAATAATATTTCTATCGACCGTACCGCCGGCGTTTGCCTTCGATACTGTTCGCACGTAGCCCCGTGAAGCCGTTCACGGATGCCTCGACGTGCTTCACGGATCAGGTAGAATGCAATCGGGCGCGGTCAAGGATCGGTCGATAGACATACCAGGAATCATACTTAGTCTGGCTTTATCATCGGGGTGTCCCGGATTCATGGCGATAGCGACCGAAATACTTCCTGAGATACCTGAATTTGAGGTACTCTCCTGTTTGGGCTATGGCGCCCGCAGCACCATCTATGCCGTTTGCGAAAGTCGGACCCGACAGCTTTACGCGCTCAAACGCGTTATTCGCCGCACCGCCGAAGACGATAAATTCATCGAACAGGCTGAGCAGGAATATGCCATCAGCAGTCATTTCACGCATCGCGTTTTGCGAAAAAGCCACCGGTTGATTCGTCGGCGAAAGTTTCTGGCGCTCAATGAACTTCATTTACTCATGGATATGTTTGATGGAACATCGCTCGATGTGGAGCGACCTGTAGACCTTAAGTCGCTGCTGGAAATTTCCTGTCAGGTCGCTGAAGGGTTATTCACACTGCACAAGATGGGGTACGTGCATGCCGACATCAAGCCCAATAATATTCTCGTGGATTCCGCCAACGCGTGCAAAATCATTGACTACGGCCAAAGCTGTGCCATCGGAACCGTGAAGAGCCGCATTCAGGGAACCCCCGACTACATTGCCCCGGAGCAGGTCGCACTCGGGCCACTAACACCCGCCACCGATATTTTTAACTTTGGCGCCACGATCTACTGGTGTGTCACCGATCGGCATGTTCCAACGGTCATTCCCAAGAAGCGCAGCGGATTCAGCGGCATCGATTCGCGAACATTGGTGCCCCCGCACGAGGTAAATCCGCGCATCCCGGTGCCGCTGTCACGGCTGATTTTGGAATGCGTGGAGAATCGTCCGTCGGACCGGCCGTCGTCCATGGAGGATGTTTATAATCGCCTTCAGTTCGTTCTGAGCATGGGAAGCTCCGTTCAACTGACACGCAACACGCCCAAAGACCCAGCCGATGGGCAATCCACAGAGGAGGCAGACACCGTTACCTGATTCATTTGCCACGTTAACGGCTCATGCTCTTACCGGTGTTCCGACCGGGGGCTTAAGCCAAACCGCCGGTTTTTCACTCGCCGGGCGCTTTTTGGGGAATAACAATTTGTCTTCACGTCAAGCCATCGATCTGCTGGTAGCGGCCGCCGAATTTAATCGGCGCCACCCGCTGCGAAGTGGCAACAAGCTTCACCTGCCGACCAGTGGCGAGTTGATCATAACGGGTGATCTCCACAATCATCAGAGGAATTTTTCACGCCTCAAAAGCTTCGCGAACCTCGCCAATTTTCCCGAGCGCCATGTGATCCTTCAGGAGATGATCCACGGTGGCCCCCTCGGTGCCGATGGCGAAGACACGAGCCTGCAGATGATTCTCGAAGCCTGCGATTGGGCTTTGCAGTTTCCGGGCCAAATCCATTTTTTATTGGCAAACCATGATTTGGCGCAAATCACGGGCGTGGCGATTATGAAGGATGGCTACGACCTTACCGAACGATTTCAACGCGCCTACGGCATCTGGTACGGTGCACGCGGCATCGCGGTGGCCGCCGCATTTCGTGATTTCGTCGTCAGCATGCCGCTGGCCGCCATCTCCGCTACTGGATTATTTCTTTCGCATTCCCTCCCGTCCGATTCAGACATGCAGGGATTTGATCCTTCCATTCTACAACGCGACCTCACCGAGCCGGATTATCAGCGAAACGGGTCCGTCTATAAGCTGCTTTGGGGGCGAAATCAGACGCAGGCCCTTCTCGATCAGCTTTCAAAAATTTGGTGGGCAGATATCTACATCTGCGGACATCAGGCGCAAGATGGCGGCCATGGCTCCATCGGTCGCAATATGCTGATCATCGATTCATCACACAATCACGGTGTTCTCGTGCCGATGCTTCTGGAGCGGCAATACACGTTGCCCGATCTTATTCAGCGGCTCGTTCCGCTCGCAAGCATCGAGTAGTCGCAAGGCATAACCGCTATAATTAGATGCCATGGTCGAATGTGGGCCGGCCGCCGCTCATGGTTAACGCTCATCCGGTGCGCACATTGATCCGTATCGAGAATGTGCTGCTCAGAAGGAAGATCGCTGTCGAGAAATGTCGTGGAATTGCGCAACAGTAAGATTCGAATCGCCTTGGTTGTGCCCTGTCGGGGTGATGCGGTTTATCTGCAGGGGGCGCTCTCATCGCTGGAACCGTTCATAACGGCCGGAGATTTCGTGGCGGTGGTCAATGCAGACGGGTGCCCGCGAACCGAGGCGGTGGCACGACTTTTCGCTGTTCAAGTTATCAATTCCATTCGCCCGGAGCGCGGCCCGGCGATCAAGGCGGGCATCGATCACGTTCTGGCCAATGAACTGCCAAATCTGATTATCGTAGTCCACGCGGACATGCGCCTGCATCCCGATACGCGGCGCATGCTTGAAACGCGATGGGCGTCCGCTGCGTGTATTTCGTGGGGTTTTCTTGGCCATAAAATTTCGGAACGTCTTTTTAAATATCGTATTGTGGAAGCGGGTAATCACTTTCGTGCGTCCGTCCTCGCGCTGCCATACGGTGATCAGGGGATGTTTTTTACACCCGAGTTGCTGGCTAAAGTTGGCGGATTTCCGGATATTACCCGGATGGAAGATGCCGAATTCTCTTTGCGCGCCGCCCGCATAAGCCGGCCCACATATGTATCGGCGCCAGTTACCATCAATGCCCGCCATTGGCACCAGGGGGTTCTTCACACCACCGGCCGCAATTGGATTGCCCTGGGGCAATATGTCTTTCGTGATCGGCAAAGGCCGGGGGGCAGTAAAAAGCCGATCCGGGGTGTGAGTCCGTTATGACGGCTGCCGTTTGTCTCATGGCCAAAAAGCCCGCTGCGGGTCGGGTTAAAACACGCCTTATTCCGCAATTTGGTTCCCAGCGCGCCGCCGATTTATATGCAGCCATGTTGTCTTGCGTACGCGAGGTCATCGAGACTGCGTGTGCCGCTGCACCTGCGGACGGGTCTGGCGCCACCCCATCGCTGCGCCCGTTCATCGCGTACGATCCGCCATCGGACCGCGCCCCCTGGGAAACCTGGAGTGGCTGGACGCCCATTCCGCAGAAGCCCGGAGATTTAGGTAGCCGCCTGATGGGTGCCCTGGAAAGTATTGAGAAAATTGGCCCGGTGCCCGTGGTCTTCCTCGGCGCGGATTGCCCGGAAATCAATCCGCATCATATCATTGAGGCGATCCAAATTTTGAAGCAGGCGGACGTTGCCATGCGGCCATCCCTGGATGGTGGATATGTGAGCATCGGCTTGTGGCCGCGTGCCCGAGCCATTTTTCAGGGCATTAACTGGGGAACGTCGGTCGTTGCCGCTCAAACCCGCGAGGTTTGCCGGCAGTACGGCCTGACACTTAGCGAAAGCGCACCGCTTTCGGATATCGACGAGCCCAACGACCTTGATGCGCTCCTTGTGCGGCTGGCGCAAAGTGAGGATATAAAATTGCAACGCCTGCGAGTGGATTTGATGAGTATTATTGCTTGAAGCGTCATTGAAATGGAGATAGCGCTTGACGTCGTCGCTCGCCAATAAAACCGCTCTCATCACGGGTGCCGGCAGTGGTATTGGACGGAGCACGGCCATTGCTCTCTCGAAGCTCGGAGCAACGGTGATGCTGATCGCGCGGCGAAAAACGGAAATTGAAGCTGCCGCAGCAGAAATTGTGCAGGCGGGTGGCCATGCGATTGCCATGGTCTGTGATATTGCCAAAACGCCGGAGATCGATCGGTGTGTTCAAAAGTGCCTGACTGATACTGGCCGTCCAGGAGCCTGTCCGAGTAATCGCCGGGTTGCGACGGCGTGATTTTTGGCACCCATCAAGCAGCGGCGACGACGGCGTACCTGACACGGAGGGTACACCGAGGAGCCGCGCCGCAGAGGGGGGACAAA